>DASZJM010000190.1:0-6623 GCA_035948165.1 Candidatus Methylomirabilota bacterium | reverse complement strand
CCGTAGGAGAAGCCCAGCACCCGGGCCACGTCGCGGATCACCGCCTTGGCCCCCATGGTCCCGAAGGTGATGATGTGGGCGACCCGGTCGGCCCCGTAGCGGTCGACCACGTAGCGGATGACCTCGTCGCGCCGGTCGTCCGCGAAGTCGATGTCCATGTCGGGCATCGAGACCCGCTCGGGGTTCAAGAATCGCTCGAAGATGAGCCCGTAGCGGATGGGGTCCACGTTGGTGATGCCGAGGCAGTAGGCGACGAGCGAGCCGGCGGAGGAGCCGCGCCCCGGGCCTACCGCGATGCCCTGGCGCCGGGCGTGGGCGATGAAGTCCCACACCACCAGGAAGTAGCCGGAGAAGCCCATCTTAGAGACCACGCCGAGCTCGTAGCGCAACCGCTCCACGATCGCGTCGCCCGGTGATCCCCCGTAGCGGCGCGCGAGCCCCTCGAAGGCCAGGTGCTCGAGGTAGGAGTCGAGGGTGTAGCCCTCCGGCACCTGGTAGTTCGGCAAGTGGAACTGGCCGAACTGCAGATCCACGTTGCAGCGCTCGGCCACCGCGAGGGTGTTGCGGTAGGCCTCCGGCAGGTCCTTGAAGACGGCCTTCATCTCGTCGGCCGACTTCACGTAGAACTCGTTGCTGGAGAACTTCCACCGGTTGGGATCGCTCATCGTGGTGCCGGTCTGGATGCAGAGCAGCGCCTCGTGGGCGCGCGAGTGGTCGGCCTCCAGGTAGTGCGAGTCGTTGGTGCCGCAGAGCGGGGCGCCGATGGCGCGGGCGATCTTGATCGTCCCCTCGGTGACCGCGACCTGTTGCTCCAGGCCGTGCGACTGCACCTCCATGAAGTAGTAGTCCTTGCCGAAGACCTCCTGGTACCAGCCCGCGGTCTGCTGCGCCTTCTCCGCGTCGCCCGCCGAGAGCTGGCGGCTCACCTCGGAGTTCAGGCAGCCAGAGAGCACCAGGAGCCCGTCCGCGTGCTGGGCCAGCAGCTCGCGGTCCACCCGGGGCTTGTAGTAGTAGCCCTCGAGGTAGGCCTTGGAGACGAGCTTCATGAGGTTCGCGTAGCCCGCCGCGGTGCGGGCCAGCACCGTGCAGTGGCTCGCGCCCTCGTAGCCGCCGTCCTGGCTCGACCGCTCGAAGCGGCTGCCCGGGGCCACGTAGAGCTCAGAGCCCAGGATCGGCTTCACCCCCGCCTTCGAGCAGGCGGTGTAGAAGTCGACCGCCCCGAAGAGGTTGCCGTGGTCGGTGAGGGCCAGCGCGGGGAACTTGAGCGCCTTGGCCCGGTCGACCAGCTTCTCCAGGCGCGCCGCCCCGTCCAGCAGGCTGTACTCCGAGTGGACGTGCAGATGGACGAAGTCGCTGTGTTTCAGGACTACTCCCACTCGATGGTGCTTGGAGGCTTGGAGGAGATGTCGTAGACGACGCGGTTGACGCCCTTGACCTCGTTGATGATGCGGCTCGAGATGCGGCCGAGCAGGTCGTAGGGCAGCCGGGCCCAGTCGGCGGTCATGGCGTCCTGGCTCGTGACCGCCCGCAGCGCGATGACCTGCGCGTAGGTGCGGAAGTCGCCCATCACCCCTACCGTGCGGATGGGGAGCAGGACCGCGAAGGCCTGCCAGACCTGGCGCTCGAGGCCGGCCTGTCGCACCTCGTCCTGCACGATGGCGTCCGCCTCGCGCAGGAGCGCCAGGCGCTCCTCGGTCACCTCGCCCAGCACCCGGATGGCGAGACCGGGACCCGGGAACGGCTGGCGCCAGATGATCTCGGCGGGCAGCCCGAGCACCGCGCCCAGCTCCCGCACCTCGTCCTTGAAGAGCTCGCGGAGCGGCTCCACCAGCTTGAAGCGCATGTTCGGGGGCAGGCCGCCCACGTTGTGATGCGTCTTGATGGTGGCCGACGGGCCCTTGAACGAGACCGACTCGATCACGTCCGGGTAGAGGGTCCCCTGCGCGAGCCACGGGATGTGGCCGAGCTTCCGGGCCTCGTCCTCGAAGACCGCGATGAACTCGGCCCCGATCGTCTTGCGCTTGACCTCGGGGTCCGTGACGCCTTCGAGACGCTCGATGAATCGCTTGCTTGCGTCGACATGGATCAGGTTCATCTTGAATGCGTCCCGGAACGTCCGGACCACGCCCTCGACCTCGCCTCGGCGCAGGAGCCCGTTATCGACGAAGAGGCACGTGAGCTGATCGCCCACCGCCTTGTGAATCAGGGCCGCCACCACCGAGGAGTCCACCCCACCCGAGAGCGCGCACAGCACCGGGTCCGTGCCCACCTGCCGCCGGATGCGGTCGACCGCGGAGTCGACGAAGGAGGGCATGGACCAGTCAGCGCGGACACCGGCCGCGTCGAGGAAGTTCTTGAGCACCGTGGTGCCCTGCGGGGTGTGCGCCACCTCGGGGTGGAACTGCACCGCGAAGAGCCGGCGCACCGGGTCGGCCATGGCCGCGACCGGGCAGTTGTCGGTGGCGGCCAGGCTGGCAAAGCCGGGCGGGGGCTCGAGCACCGTGTCGCCGTGGCTCATCCACACCGTGACCAGGCCGTCGGCCTCGGGTCGCACGCCGTGAAGCAGGCCCTCGGAGCTCAGCAGGCGCAGGTGGGCCTTGCCGTACTCGCGGACGGACGCGGGCACCACGTGGCCGCCGAGGAGATACCCCATCGCCTGCATGCCGTAGCAGATGCCGAGGAGCGGGATCCCGGCCTCGAGGAGTCGCTTGTCGGGCAGCGGCGCCTCGTTCTCGTACACGCTGGAGGGCCCCCCGGAGAGCACGATGCCGTGGTAGCCCGCGGCGAGCACGCGCTCGACCGGCTCGGTGCACGGCAGGATCTCGGAGTACACCCCGAGCTCGCGGATGCGTCGCGCGATGAGCTGGGTGTACTGCCCGCCAAAATCCAGGATGCCGATCTTGTGATGCGGATCGGTCACGGGCGGCTCTCCACGCGTGGTGCTAGCGCGGAGTGCCCAGCTTCTGGGCGCGCTGGAAGACCTTGCCCTCGGTCTTGATCGAGGGCGCGATGATCAACTCGGTCTGCTGCAGCTCCCGGATGTTCATGGCGCCGACGGATCCCATGCAGGTGCGGATCGCGCCGACGAGGTTGAGGGTGCCGTCCTCGGTGAAGGCGGGGCCGAAGAGGATCTGCTCGAGCGGGCCCGCCACGCCGACGCGAATGCGCGTGCCGCGGGGCAGGTTCGAGTGCGGGGTGGCCATGCCCCAGTGGTAGCCACGGCCCGGCGCTTCGTGGGCCCGCGCGAAGGCGGAGCCGATCATGACCGCGTCCGCCCCCGAGGCGAACGCCTTGCAGATGTCCCCGCCGGTGGTCATGCCGCCGTCGGTGATGATCGGCACGTAGCGGCCGGTCTTCTTGTAGTAGAAGTCCCGCGCCGCCGCGGAGTCCGCGGTGGCGGTCACCTGGGGCACGCCCAGGCCCAGCACCTCGCGGCTCGTGCACGCCGCCCCCGGCCCCACCCCGATCAGCAGCGCGTCGACCCCGCAGCCCATCAGCTCGAGGCACGCCTCATAGGTCACCACGTTGCCCACGATGAGCGGGATCGAGAGGTGCTTCTTGAGCTGCCGAAGGTCCACCGGGGTGTACTCGCTCGCGACGTGGCGCGCGGTGGTCACGGTGGACTGCACCACGAAGAAGTCGGCGCCCGCCTCCTCTGCGATCTTGGCGAACCGCTCGGCCCGCTGCGGGATCGAGGAGACCAGGACCGGGCCGCCGCCCTTCTTGATCTCGCTGATCCGCTTGTGGATCAGCTCTTCCTTGATCGGCTCACTGTAGATGCCCTGGATGATCTTGGTGGCTTCCTCCAGGCTCGCGGAGGTGATGCGATCCAGGACCGCGTCGGGGTTCTCGTAGCGGGAGAAGATGCCCTCCAGGTTGAGCACCGCGAGGCCCCCCACCCGCCCCATCTCGATGGCGAAGGAGGGGCTCACCACCCCGTCCATGGCCGCCGCGATGATCGGGATCGGGAAGCGATGCCCGCAGAGCTCCCAGGAGATGTCGACCTCGCTGGGGTTGATGGTCAGGGCGCCAGGCACCAGCGCGATGTCGTCGAAGCCGTACGCCGCCCGCGCCTTCCGTCCCCGCCCGACCCACATCCCCATACGCCCCGCCTCCTGGCCTCACCCGGCCTGGGTCCGGCGCCGCTGCCTGGCCGCCGAGCCCCCGTATGTAGAAGAACCGTTCGCCGCGTCCTACCGTATGTAGAAGAACCGCTCGCCGCGTCCTACCGTAGGTAGGGGTGCAGTATACGAGCGCGCCGCCCCGGGTGTCAACCGGGGGTCACGCCGGGGCGCCGGGGTGGGCGCGATCCCAGAGGATCCGCAGCCCCTCGAGCTTGAGGTCGGGGTTCACGAACTGCAGGCACTGCACGACCTCGCGCATCTGGCCCACCAGGCCGCCGGTCCCGACCACCTTGACGTCGCCTTCCATCTCGCGGCGCATCCGCTCGACGAGGCCGTCGACGAGTCCCGCCCAGCCGTAGATCATGCCGGACTGGATGTTGGTCACGGTGTGCCGGCCGATGGCGTCCTTGGGCCGCACCAGCTCGACGCGGAAGAGCCGGGCCGCGCGCGAGACGAGGGCCTCCGCCGCGGTGTTGATGCCGGGCGCGATCGCGCCGCCGATGAACGCGCCGCGCCCGTTCACGCAGTCGAAGCGGGTGGCGGTGCCGAAGTCGACCACGATGAGCGGGGTGCCGTAGAGCGCGATGCCGGCCACGCAGCTCACCACCCGGTCCGCCCCGACTTCGCGCGGCACGTCGACATCGAGCGGGAGATCGGGGGTGACGCCGGGCTCCACCGTGAGCGGGCTCACCCCGAAGTACCGGTCGCACATCCACTCGAGCGCCTGCTGGATGGGCGGCACCACGTTGGAGATCGCGACCCCGGTGATGTGCTGCTGCTCGATGCCGCGAGTGGCGAGGAGCGTCTGGATGAAGACGCCCCACTCGTCCGCGGTCTGCTCGCGCCGGGTGGTGAGCCGCCAGGAGGCGCGCAGGCGCCCCGCCTCGTAGATGCCGAGCGAGGTGTTGGTGTTGCCGACGTCAATGACCAGCAGCATGGACCGTCCCCTCTTCCACCGCCCCGCTGGAGACGATCCGGACCAGGGGCTCTTCGCCCGCGCGGGCCAGCAGCGCGCCGTCCGGCGCCACGTCCTCGGCACGGCCGACGCGCCCGTCCGGCAGGCGCACCGGCTGGCCCGGCAGCAGCGAGTGCGCGAGCCACGTCTCCCGCAGCGAGGCGAATCCCCCGCCCTGCCAGGCCGCGTAGCGCCCGGCGAGCCGCGCGAGCACCGCGTCCAGCAGCGGCACCGCGTCGTGATCGCGGCCGGTGAGGAGCCGGAGCGACGTCGCCCGATCGGCGAGCGCGTCCGGGAAGGCCGCCTGCCCCAGGTTGATCCCGATGCCGAGGATCACGTGGTGGACGCGGGCGCCGGCGCCGGACGCCGCCTCCGCGAGGATCCCGCACACCTTGCGCCCGTCGACCAGGAGGTCGTTGGGCCAGCGGATGCGGGCGCGCACCCCGGTCGCGGCGGCGAGCGCCTCGGCGACCGCGAGCCCGCCCACCAGCGAGAGCTGCGGCACCGCCGCGATCGGGCAGTCGGGGCGCAGCAACACAGAGCAGAGGAGCGACTGGCCGGGTGCGTCCCACCACTCGTGCCCGCGCCGGCCGCGGCCGGCCTCCTGGTGCCGCGCGGTCACCACCGTGCCCTCGGGGGCGCCGGCCGACGCGCGGCGCTCGATCTCGAACTGGGTGGAGTCGATCACGTCGAGCGCGGTCACCGCGAAGGAGAGCGGGGGGCGAGCGGGCCGCGTCGCCCCACTCATCGTGGCGACGGGCTACCCGAGGGCGGCCAGGCTGGCCGCGAGCTTCTGCTCGGTCTCCCGCTGCTCGGTGAGGCGGGCGCGCTCCCGCTCCACGACTAGGGCGGGGGCGCGCTCGACGAAGTCGGCGCGGCCCAGCTTGCCCTCGAGGAACGCGATCTCCTTGCGCGCGCGCTCCACCTCCTTGCGCAGCCGCGCCCGCTCGGCCTCGAAGTCCACCACGCCCTCGAGACGCACGAACACGTCGCCGCTCGGGGTGGCCGCCATCGCGGAGTTGGCCGGGCGGGCCCCGTCGACGGACACCGTGATCGCGGCCCGGGCCAGGCTGCCGATCACCGCCGCGCCCGCGGCCAGCGCGCCCGCCACCTCGGGGCCGGCCGGCTTCACGCTCACCGTCAGCTCGACCGCGGGCGAGATGCGGCTCTCGCTCCGGATGGTCCGGATCGCGCTCACGAAGTCGAGGATCGGCGCCATCAGCCGCTCCGCCTCCGGGTCCCGGCCCTTCCGGCCGGCCTTCGGGAACGGGGCGATCATTATGGACCTGGCGGGGGCCGGGATGGACTCTCCCTGGTGAGGCAGCCGCTGCCAGAGCTCCTCGGAGATGAACGGCATGAACGGGTGCAGCAGCCGCAGCGTCGCCTCGAGCGTCTCCACCAGCGTGCGCTGGGTCACCGCCCGCGCGGCCGGGCTCTCTGGCTGGTAGAGACTGCGCTTGGCGATCTCGAGGTACCAGTCGCAGTACTCGTGCCAGAGGAACTGGTAGACCGCGGAGGCCGCGTCGTTGAACCGGTAGCTGTCG
>DASZJM010000189.1:0-4308 GCA_035948165.1 Candidatus Methylomirabilota bacterium | reverse complement strand
CGCGCCGACGCTTCGACCGAGCGCGCGGCGGTCGGGCCGCACGTCGTCGCCGAGGACCGCGGAGGCCCCGGCCAGGGTGAGGAGCTGCACGAGGAGGCAGCCGATGGAGCCGAGACCCACCACGAGCGCGGTATCGCCCGGCACGAGCCCGGTGCGCTTGACCGCGCGCAGGCAGCACGCGAGCGGCTCGGTGAACGACGCGGCCTCGTCGGAGAGCTCCGGGGGCAGGCAGAAGGCGGCGTGCTCGACGTTGGGCGCGGGCACGCGCACCAGCTCCGCGAAGCCGCCCGGATCGAGATTGATCCGCTTGAAGTGCCGGCACATCGAGACGCTGCCGCGGCGGCAGTAGTGGCACGCGAAGCACGGCACGTGGTGGGCGACCACCAGCCGGTCGCCCGGCGCGAAGCGCTCCACCCCGGCGCCCACCGCGACGACGTCACCGACCACCTCGTGGCCCAGCACCACGGGCGCGGTCGCGCCCGTGGTGACCTTCAGGATGTCCGAGCCGCAGAGGCCGCAGCCGCGCAGGCGCAGGAGTAGCTCGCCGGGGCCCGGCGCGGGCTCGGGCCACTCGCGCAGCGTGATGACGCCCGCGGCGCAGACGGCGGCTTTCAGGGGCGCGCCCAGCGCGAGCCGAGCCAGCAGCGGAGGGCGATCGCCACCCGGCGCGGAGCCGGCAGGGTGACGCGGTGGCCGAACACGTCGAAGCGGCGCGCCTCGATCGCGCGGAGGAGTGCCCAGTAGGTCCGGCCCATGATCTCGGCCGCGAAGAGGCGCCGCGCGTCGGCGGCGGGCAGCGCGGCCCACGCCCGCTGGTAGTACTCGCGGGCGCGCCCGGCCTCGAAGGCCATGAGCTGGACGAACTGCGGGCTGTAGCGGCCCTGGCCCAGGTCCTCCGCGGTGACCCCGAAGCGCCGGAGGTCGGCCTGCGGCAGGTAGGTGCGCCCGGCGCGCGCGTCGACCTGGACGTCGCGGAGGATGTTGGTGAGCTGGAGCGCGATGCCCAGGTTCACCGCGTACTCGCGCGCCCGCGGATCGGTGTAGCCGAAGATCTCGATGCAGCAGAGCCCCACCGCCGAGGCCACCCGGTAGCAATAGGGATAGAGCGCGTCCCACGTCTCGTAGGTCGGATGGTCGAGGTCCATCTCGACGCCGGCGATGATCTCCTCGAGGGCGGCGCGCGGGATCGGGAAGCGGCGCAAGGCCACCTGCAGCCGCTGGCCGGCCGGATGCTCGGCCCGCCCCTCGTACACCCGCGCGATCTCGTCGCGCCAGCGCGCGAGCTCGGCGCGCTGGGCGGTGCGGTCCTGCCCCAGGTCCACCGCGTCGTCGACGATGCGGCAGAAGGCGTAGCAGGCGTAGATCGCCTCGCGCTGGGCGCGGGGCAGGCAGATGAACGCGTAGAAGAAGTTCGAGCGGCTCTTGCGGGTGAGGCGGGAGACGAACTGGCCTGCGTTCATGGGGCTGTCATCCGCTTAGTTCTTTAAGCCCTTCAGCTGCGGGGGCCCAGAATGGCCCCCGCACTCCCCCCATTCCGTTTGGCGTGCTCGCACGTGCGCGCGGTACCCCGTCGGCCGGCACTCAACCGTGTCCCACCGCTCACACCGCTCATACCGCTGATTCCGCGCTTCGCTTCTTCGGTTTCGCGCGCACGTAGCCGTGGGTGGTGAACCATGACACCGCGTCCGCCAATGCGGTCTCGGCGGGGGTCTGGGGGAGGCCGAGGTCGCGGACGGCCTTGTCTGCGCTAAAGAACATCGTCTTGCGGGCCATGCGGACCGCGGTTAGCGGCACGCGGGGCGCCCGGCGCGTGACGAGAGACGCGGCTTCCATCGCCGCGGCCGCGGCCCAGGCGACCGCGTAGGGCACGCGGAAGCGCGGGGCGGGCACGCCGGTCAGCGCGGAGAGCCTGCGGAAGATCTCGAGCAGCGTGAGGTTCTCGTGGCCCAGGATGTAGCGCTCGCCCACCCGGCCCTTCTGGGCGGCCAGGATGTGGCCGCGCGCCACGTCGCGCACGTGGACCACGTTGAGGCCGGTGTCCACCGAGCCGATCATCTTGCCGTCGAGGAAGTCGACGATCATCTGCCCGGTCGGCGTGGGCTTGACGTCCCACGGACCGATCGGCGCCGACGGGTTGACGATCACCACCGGAGCGCCGCGCGCGGCCCACTCCTCGGCCACCCGCTCGGCCAGGAACTTCGACGCCTTGTAGGCTCCCACCATGTCGGCGAGGGTGACCGGCGTGGTCTCGTCGCCCGGCGTGCCGTCCTTGGGGATGCCGACCGCGCCCACCGTGGAGGTGTACACGACGCGCTCGGCGCCGGCCGCGGTCGCCGCCTCCAGCAAGTGGCGCGTGCCGTCCACGTTGGCGCGGTAGAGCACGCGCAGGTCGGGCGCCCAGAGCCGGTAGTCGGCGGCCGCGTGGTAGACGTGGCGGACGCCCGCCACCGCGCGGCGCAGCGAGGCGGGGTCGAGCAGGTCGCCGTCGACGATCTCGGCGCGGCAGCCGTCGAGGGCGCGCCGGTCGCCGCCGGGCCGCGCGAGCACGCGCACGGTGTGGCCGTCGGCGAGCAGCTCGCGCACGAGGTTGGCCCCCACGAAGCCGGTGCCGCCGGTGACGAGCGCGTCCACGGCCTGCCGTCTACGCGGTGAAGGCGGTCAGCAGGCGCGCGACCGCGGCGAGCGCCCGCTGGGCCGCATGGCGCAGGGCCAGCGCCCGCGGCAGGACCTGCGGCCGGGTGACGCCGAGCGCGAACGCGCGCCCAGGACGAAGCTTGCCCGCCTCGGTCACGAGGCCGATCAGCTCCGGCGGCACGCTCTCCCCCGCCGTGTCCGACACGCCGCGTACCACCAGGGTCGGGCAGCCCGCGCCGGCCGCGAAGGTGAGGATCTGCGACGACTCCATGTCGACCCCGACCGCGCCGGTCCGCCCGTGGAGCGCGGCCTTGTCGGCCGGCGTCGCGACCACGTCGCGCGAGGTCACCAGGGTGCCGTGCCGCGCGGTGGGCGCAAGCCCGACCGCCCGGGCGTAGGCGGTCGGGGTGACGTTGAGCCGCTCGGCGGAGGGGCCGATCACGCTCTCGGGCAGGATCAGGTCGCCGGCCTTGAGGTCCGGGACGAGCGCCCCGCAGACTCCGGCCGAGATCACCAGCGGCTGGTCGAGCCCGAGGCGCAGCTCCGCCCAGCGCTGCGCGAGAAGGACCGCCCGCAGACCGACCGGGGCGAGGCGCAGGGTGCCACGGCCGAAAGCGAGAAAGGGCAGCGAGGGCAGCGCGGGTAGCTCGAGCTGGCGGGCGAGGGCCCGCGCCTCGAGCTCAACCGCGGTGAGGATCAGGATCCGCGACACTCCGCGCCGGGACCCGCTCCGCCTTCTCCCGCTCCTTGCGCTCGAGCCAGGCCTTCCAGCTGTTCCCGGCCGCGGTGTCCTTGCCGGTGAACTTGACGTTGGCGAGCTCGGAGTAGCGGAGCGTGAAGGGGCCCTCGCCGCTCTCGTCGAAGTACTCGATGAAGGGCTCCGGCCCGTAGGTGTTGCGGTTGAAGATGTACCCGACGGTCTCGGTGCCGTCGGTCTTCACGATCGTGGTGTTGCCGCGGTAGTCGAACGCGAACTCGACGACCTCCTCGAGGGTGAGGTACTGGCCGACGTCCGGGATCCAGCCCTCGAGGCTCATCGCGCGCCTACAGCTTGCCGGTCAGGGTGACCCCGACCGTCTCGACGAAGCCCTTGATCGAGCTGAACGTGTAGTCGACCGCGGTGGCCTCGTACCCGCAGTGCACCATGCAGTCGCGGCACTTCTCGTTGCCGCTCTTCTTGCCGTAGTTCTCCCAGAGGGTGGTCTCCATCAGCTCCCGGAAGGTGCGCGCGTAACCCTCCTGCAGGAGATAGCAGGGACGCTGCCACCCGAACATGTTGTAGGTCGGGTTCCCCCACGGGGTGCACTCGAAGTCGTGCTTGCCCATGAGGAAGCGCAGGAAGAGGGGCGACTGGTTGAAGCGCCACCGCTTCTTGGGCTGCGCGAGCATCTTGGAGAACAGCTCGTGGGTGCGCGACTGCAGCAGGAAGTGCTCCTGGTCGGGCGCCTTGGAGTAGCTGTAGCCCGGGGAGACCATCATGCCCTCGACGCCCAGGGTCATCATCTCGTCGAAGAACTCGCGCATCCGCAGGGGCGAGGCCCCGTCGAAGAGCGTGCTGTTGGTGGTGACCCGGAAGCCGCGGGCCACCGCCTCGCGGATGGCGGGCACCGCCTGGTCGTAGACCCCGTCCCGGCACACCGCCTCGTCGTGCTCCTCGCGCAGCCCGTCCATGTG
>DASZJM010000188.1:0-13294 GCA_035948165.1 Candidatus Methylomirabilota bacterium | reverse complement strand
GCGCTCGCCCGCTCGACGGCGAGAGCGGGGACCTGACGTGTTCCCGCTGAAGCGGCTCCAGGCGGCGCTGGCCCGCCTCGCCGGACGGCGCGTGGTGGTGGTCGGCGATCTCATCGCCGACGAGTACCTCTACGGCAAGCCTGCGCGCATCTCGCGCGAGGCGCCGGTGCTCATCCTGCGCTTCACCGACCGCGAGGTGCGGCTGGGCGGCGCGGCCAACGCGGCGCACAACGTGCACGCGCTCGGCGCCACCGTGCTGCCGGTCGGTCTCCTCGGCCAGGACGGCGCCGGCAACGAGGTCCACGCGCTCTTCCGCCAGGCGGGCATGAGCACCGACGGCGTCTCGCGCGAGGCGGGACGGCCCACCCCGGTGAAGACGCGCATCATGGCCGGCGGCTACCAGGCCACCCGTCAGCAGGTGGTGCGCCTCGACCGCGAGCCGGAGGGCGGCATCGCGGGCCCGACCGAGGCCCGTCTGATCGAGACGCTGCGCGCGGTGGGCGCGACCGCCGACGCCTTCCTCGTCTCCGACTACGGCTACGGCACGGTGACCCCGCGCGTCTACGAGATGGTGCTCGAGCTCGGTCGCGCGCGCAAGGCGCCGGTGTCCATCGACAGCCGCTACGAGCTGCCGCGCTTCCGCGGCGCCACCGCGGCCACCCCGAACGAGCCCGAGGTGGAGGCGCTCACCGGGCACGAGCTGACCGACGACGCGGCGGTCGAGAAGGCGGGGCGCGTGGTGCTCGAGCGCCTCGACGCGCGCCTGCTCCTGCTCACGCGGGGCAGCCGGGGCATGGCCCTCTTCGAGCGCGAGGGGCCGGTCACCTTCATGCCGATCCACGGGACCGACGAGATCGCCGACGTGACCGGGGCGGGGGACACCGTGATCAGCACGTTCACGGTGGCTCTGGCCGCGGGCACCGCGCCCGGGGAGGCGGCGTGGCTCGCCAACGTGGCCGGCGGGGTGGTGGTGATGAAGCGCGGCACCGCCACCGTGACCGTCGCCGAGCTGGCGGCCGCGCTCGCGAGCGATGGCGGCCGTCGTCGGCGTTGACGAGGCGGGCCGCCTCGCCGCGGGCTGGCGCGCCCAGGGCAAGCGTCTGGTCCTCGCCAACGGCTGCTTCGATCTCCTCCACGTGGGCCACGTGCGCTACCTGCAGGCCGCCCGCGCCCTCGGCGACGCGCTCGTGGTCGGGCTCAACTCGGACGCCTCGGTGCGACGGCTCAAGGGCCCGGGCCGCCCGGTGATGCCGGCGGCGGAGCGCGCCGAGCTGCTGGCCGCGGTGAGCGGCGTGGACCTGGTGGTCGTGTTCGAGGAGGACAGCGCCGACGCGCTGATCGAGCGCCTGCGCCCCGACGTGCACGCCAAGGGCACCGACTACACGGCCCAGAGCGTGCCGGAGCGCGCGACGGTCGCGGCGGTCGGCGCGCGCGTGGCCATCGCGGGCGATCCGAAGAGTCACTCCACCAAGGACCTCATCGCCACCATCCTGACCCGGTTCGGCCAGACGCCGACGCGATGAGCGCGGTCCTAACGGGGGCGAGGGAACCGGGGCGGATCTCGGGCCCCGCGCTGCTGAAGATCGCGATCGTCAAGCTGTCGTCGCTCGGCGACGTCATCCACGCTCTCCCGGTGGCGCGCGCGCTCCGGCGATCGCGGCCGGGGCTGCACCTCACGTGGATCGTGGAGGCGCGCGAGTTCGCGCTGCTGAACGGCCACCCCGACCTCGACGTGGTGGTGCCGGTCGACACGCGCCTCTGGCGCCGGCTGATCTGGCGGCCGGCGGGGGCGCGCCAGGTGCTGGGCAAGGTGCGGCGCCTGAAGAGCCGGGTGCGCGCGGCCCGGTTCGACGTGGCCCTCGACCTGCAGGGGCTGATGAAGAGCGGGCTCCTCACCGCCTACACCGGCGCCCCGCTCCGCATCGGCTTCACCGCGGACCGCTGCCGCGAGCGCCTCAACTGCCTCTTCACCAACCGGCGCGTACGCCCGCCCGCGAGCGCGGTCCACGTGGTCGACCAGTACCTGTCGCTGCTCGCGCCGCTCGGGGTGACCCCGGGCGCCGTCGAGTTCCACGTGCCGATCCCGGCCGCGGCCGGGCGCCGCATGGAAGACTTCCTGGGCGAGCAGGGGGTGAAGAGCCGCGACTGCCTCGTCGCGATCAACCCGGGCGCCGGGCGCCTGGACAAGCAGTGGCCGGTCGAGCACTTCCGGGTGCTGGCCGACCGCCTGGCCCAGGAGCCGAGCGCCCGCATCCTCCTGCTGTGGGGCCCCGACGAGATCCACATGGCCCGCCAGATCCGCGACGGCCTGCAGGCCCGCGCGATCCTGGCCCCGCCCACCGACCTCCACGAGCTGGGTGCCCTGCTGCGCCGCTCGTCGCTCATGGTGGCCAACGACACGGGGCCGCTACACCTGGCCGCCGCCCTCGGCACCCCGAGCCTCGGCCTCTTCGGGCCGACGCGGGCGGAGCGTAACGGCCCCTACGGCCCGCACTGCCGCGGGGTGCAGAGCCCGGACGGGACCATGGCCGGGCTCGATCCCGGGATCGCGGTCGAGGCCGCGCGGGCGCTCCTCGCCACGCGGAGCGCCGGATGAGCCGCCTCACCGTCACCGTCATCGCCTGGAACGAGGAGGAGCGCCTGCGCGCCTGCCTCGAGAGCGTGGCGTGGGCCGACGAGATCGTGGTGGTGGACGCGGAGTCGACCGACAAGACGGTGCAGATCGCGCGCGAGTTCACCGACAAGGTCTCGGTGCGGGTGTGGCCCGGCTTCGCGACCCAGAAGAACTTCGCGATCGAGCAGGCGAGCGGGGAGTGGATCCTCTCCCTCGACGCGGACGAGCGGGTGACCCCCGAGCTGCGCGAGCGCATCCGGGCGATCCTCGCCGCGGACGGCCCCGCCGACGGCTACGCGATCCCGCGCCGCAACATCTTCTGGGGCGACTGGGTCCGCCACGGCGGGCTCTACCCCGACTACCAGCTGCGGCTCTTCCGCCGGGCCGCGGGCCGCTTCGTGGAGAACGCGGTGCACGAGTCGGTCACGGTGACCGGGCGGGTCGAGCCCCTCGTGGAGCCGCTGCTCCATCACTCGTACCGCGACCTCGAGGACTTCGTGCGCCGCTCCAACCGCTACTCGACCCTCTCGGCCCAGGACTGGATCCGGCGGGGCAAGCGGGCGGGGCTGGTCGACCTGGTGACTCGTCCCCTGGGCCGCTTCTTTTCCATGTACATTGTTCACCGGGGCTTCCTGGACGGCTGGCGGGGGTTCGTGCTGGCCGTCCTGTACGCCGAGTACGTCTTCCTGCGGATGGCCAAGGTGTGGGAGACGCGGCGGGGACCGAAGCCGGGAGGGAGTGACTAGTCGATCATGACGCCATCGCGGGACCGCGTGCTGTCGGGGATGCGGCCGACCGGCCAGCTCCACCTCGGGAACTACCTGGGGGCGCTCGAGAACTGGGTGAAGCTGCAGGACCAGTTCGACTGCTTCTACTTCGTGGCCAACTGGCACGTCCTGACCACGAGCCCGGGCGACATCCAGGCGGTGCCTGGCGACACCATCGAGATGGGAGCCGACTGGCTCGGCGCCGGGCTCGACCCGCAGCGGTCCACCCTCTTCATCCAGTCCCTGGTGCCGGAGCACGCGGAGCTGCACCTGCTCTTCTCGATGGCGACCCCGGTGACCTGGCTCGAGCGCGTCCCGACCTACAGGGAGATGGTGGAGCAGCTCGGCATCGAGTCGCCGTCCTACGGCCTGCTCGGCTACCCGATTCTCCAGGCGGCCGACATCCTGATGTACAAGGCGCAGTGGGTCCCGGTGGGCGCCGACCAGGTGCCGCACATCGAGCTGACCCGCGAGGTCGCGCGCCGGTTCAACAGCACCTGGAAGTCGGTCTTCCCGGAGCCGCAGGCCAAGCTCACTCAGATCCCCAAGGTGCCGGGCACCGACGGGCGGAAGATGTCGAAGTCGTACGGCAACGCGATCTACCTCTCCGACACCTCCGAGGAGATCACCGCCAAGATCAAGCCGATGGTGACCGACCCCGCGCGCAAGCGGCGGACCGACCCGGGCAACCCGGACATCTGCCCGGTGTTCGACCTGCACCGCATCTTCACGCCGGACCGCCCGCGCGAGGAGTGCGCCGTCGGCTGCCGGACCGCCGCGATCGGCTGCCTCGACTGCAAGGGCGTGCTGCTCCAGCACATGCTGCCGCCGCTCGCCCGGATCCGGGAGCGCCGCCAGCGCTACATGGAGAAGCCCGCCGAGATCGTGGAGATCCTCCACGAGGGCACCAAGCGCGCGCGGCGGGTCGCGGTCGAGACCATGACCGAGGTCCGCGACGCCATCAAGCTCGAGCCATGACCCAGCCCGCAGAGCACGTCCGACCGCGACCCCGCACCGGCAAAGTCCGCGCGAATGGGCGACCGCGACCCCGCCACGGCGAGGTCCACGCGAATGGGGGAGTGCGGGGGCCATTCCTGGGCCCCCGCATTCAATAGATGAGCGGCCAGGAAACGACCACCCAAGGAGCCGTCCCGGAGTCCGCGGGCCTGACCGTCCGCGTCGAGTCGTTCGTCGGCCCGCTGGACCTGCTCCTCCATCTCTGCCGGACCAACGAGATGGATCTCTCGCGGCTGTCGCTGCGCACGATCACCGACCAGTACCTGTCCCACCTGGAGGCGGTGCGCTTCCAGGATCTGGAGATGGCCGGCTCGTTCATGGTCATGGCCGCGACCCTGATCTACCTCAAGTCCAAGCTCCTGCTGCCCGCCGACCCGAACGACCAGGAGGAGGCGCTCGACGAGGAAGGGGAGCTGCTCAAGCGCGAGCTGGAGGAGCGCCTGCGCGAGTACGCGCGGGTGAAGGCGCTCGGCGCCTGGCTCTCCGAGCGCGAGGCCGAGCAGACCCTCGTCTACGGCCGCACCACCGCGGAACTGCCGCCGCCGGAGGACATCCCGCTCGAGGATCTCTCGGTACACCTGCTGCAGCGGGCCATGCAGCGGCTGATCGAGGACCAGAAGCGGCGGGTGCCGCGTCAGGTCGAGCCGAACCCGCTCTCGGTGCTGGAACGCATGAGCGAGATCCTCGACCTGCTGCGCAGCACGTGGTCGCTGCTCTTCTCCTCGGTGGCGGGGGCGGAGCGGCTGCGCGCGGAGTGGGTCGTCACCCTCCTCGCCCTCCTCGAGCTCGTGCGGCTCGGCCAGGCCCGGGCCCGGCAGGCCGACCTCTTCGGCGAGATCGTGATCGAGC
Organism: Candidatus Methylomirabilota bacterium; assembly: GCA_035948165.1. Taxonomy (GTDB): domain Bacteria; phylum Methylomirabilota; class Methylomirabilia; order Rokubacteriales; family CSP1-6; genus CAMLFJ01. Next base: position 8,047 of record DASZJM010000188.1, on the reverse strand, counting down.
GCAACGCGGTCAGCGTGCACGAGCCGGCGCGCCTGGTCGAGGCCGAAGAAGAGGGCGAGCCCGCCGCGAGCCTGGCCGCCGACGCGCCCGCGCCGGCTCCGCCGGACGACGAACCACCCAGAACCGAACAGGGGGAATCCCTGAATGCCTGAGCCCATCGACGTCGTCGAAGCCCTGCTGTTCGCCTCCGACACCCCGGTGGAGGCCGAGCGCATCCAGGAGGTGCTCGATCTGGAGTCGGCCACCGCCGCGCGCGAGATCGTGGAGGGCCTGCGGACCCGCCTCGACGCGGAGAGCCGCGCCCTGCAGGTGCTGGAGGTGGGGGGCGGCTTCCGCCTCGTGACGCGTCCCGAGGTCGCCCCGTGGCTGGTCAAGCTCGCGCGCAGCCGCACCCGCTCGCGCCTCTCGCGCCCCGCCCTCGAGACCCTCGCCATCATCGGCTACCGCCAGCCGGTCTCGCGCCCCGAGGTGGACGCGGTGCGCGGGGTGAACTCGGAGGCGGTGCTCGACAACCTGCTCGAGCGCCGGATGATCCGCATCGCGGGGCGCAAGGAGTCGCCCGGGCGCCCGTTCCTCTACGAGACCACCCGCGAGTTCCTGGTGGCCTTCGGCCTGCGCGACCTGGGCGATCTCCCGAAGGTGGAGGGCGAGCTGGTGGTGCCCGAGCTCGCGGAGGCCGCCGCCGCCCAGCTCGCCGACCCCGGACCCGACCAGGAGGAGATCGCCGCTGCCCCCGATCCGTCTCAGCAAGATCCTGGCCCAGGCGGGGATCGCGTCTCGACGAGCGGCTGAGTCGCTGCTCGCGCAGGGACGCGTCACGGTCAACGGGCAGGTCCGGCTCGAGCCGGGCGCGCAGGCGGATCCCGAGACCGATCGCGTCACCTTCGACGGGCGCGCGCTGCCCGCCCGCGCCCCCCTCCAGCACGTGCTCCTGCACAAGCCGCGCGGCTACGTCACCAGCCGCCGCGATCCCGACGGGCGCCCGGTGGTGCTCGATCTCCTGCCGCCCGCCGCCGCGGCGGTGGTCTACCCGGTGGGACGGCTCGACTTCGACGCGGAGGGGCTCCTGCTCTTCACCAACGACGGGGAGCTCGCCAACCGGCTCCTGCACCCGCGCTACGAGATCCCGCGCGTCTACGAGGTCGAGGTCGAGGGCCACGTGGCGGAGGCGGATCTGCCGCGCTGGCGCCGCGGGGTCGCCCTCGACGATGGCCCCGCGGTGCCCCGCACCGTCACGCGCCTCGCCGCGCGCGCGGACTCCTCCCGGCTGCGCGTGACCTTCGCGGAGGGGCGGTATCGCGAGGTCAAGCGCTACTGCAAGGCGCTCGGCCATCCGGTCCGGCGCCTGAAGCGCGTGCAGTTTGGCCCGCTCCGGCTCGGCGATCTGGCCCCCGGCGCCCATCGCGCGCTCACGCCCGCCGAACACCGCGCCCTTGACAACTTGCGTGGGGGGTAGCCTTCGCCTATACTGCCCGGGGTTGAGTGATCGATGTGCTTCAGGAGCCCCCGATGAACCTGGACGATTGGCGATCCAGGATCAATAACCTCGACGACGAAATCCTCAAACTCCTCAACCAGCGCGGTACCGCCGCCCTCCGGATCGGCGAGCTCAAGAGGCAGCAGGATCTCCCGTACTTCATCCCCGAGCGCGAAGCCCAGGTTCTCGAGCGGCTGGTCGCGCTGAACCCGGGCCCGCTGGGGCCCGACGCCATCCGTGTCATCTGGCGCGAGATCCTCTCCGCCTCGCTGGCCCTCGAGCACCCGTTGCCGGTTGCCTACTTGGGCCCGCCCGGCACCTTCACCCACCAGGCGGCCACGCGCCGCTTCGGCTCCTCGGCGCAGCTCCGGCCGGTGCACACCATCGCGGAGATCTTCGACGAGGTGGAGCGCAACCGCGCCGAGTTCGGGGTGGTACCGGTGGAGAACTCCACCGAGGGCGCGGTCAACGTGACGCTGGACCGCCTGATCGACTCCGACGTGACGATCACCGGCGAGCTGACCCTCGACATCACGCAGCACCTGATCTCGCGCGCCACCGAGCTCGGGGCGGTGAAGGTGGTCTGCTCGCACCCGCAGGGCCTCGCCCAGTGCCGGGCCTGGCTCGCCGCCCACCTGCCGGAGGCGGAGACCGAGGAGACCGCGTCCACCGCGGGGGCGGTGGAGCGCGCGCGCGACGACGCCACCGTCGCCGCGATCGCCTCCGACATCGCGGCCCAGGTGCACGGGGTGCCGATCCTCCGGCCGCGCATCGAGGACAACCCGTCCAACTCCACCCGCTTCCTCGTCATCGGGCGCAAGCCGGTGCCGCCCACCGGCCGCGACAAGACCTCGATCCTCTTCTCGATGAAGAACGAGCCCGGCGTCCTCTACAGCATCCTCCAGCCGTTCGCGGCCCGCGGGCTGAACCTGACCAAGATCGAATCCCGCCCCACCAAGCGTCGCCCGTGGGAGTACGTGAACTTCCTCGACTTCGAGGGGCACTGCGAGACCGAGAACGTCCGGGACGTGCTGGCCGAGGTCCGACGGCGCTGTCAGTTCCTGAAGGTCCTCGGCTCCTACCCGGCGGTGTGAAGGAGTAACGCATGAGCGTGTCCTGGGAATCCCTCGCCAACGACCACATCCTGGGCATCGCGCCCTACGAGCCCGGCAAGCCGATCGAGGAGCTCGAGCGCGAGCTCGGCCTGCGCGACGTCATCAAGCTCGCCTCCAACGAGAATCCGCTGCCCCCGTCGGACCGGGTCATGAAGGCGATGCAGAACGCGCTGACCCACATCAACCGCTACCCGGACGGGAGCGGGCACTACCTGCGCCAGGCGATCGCCCGGCACCAGGGGCTCACCAGCGATCACATCGTCCTCGGCAACGGCTCCAACGACCTCATCGAGCTGGTGGTGCGCGCGTTCCTGCGCTCCGGGGAGGAGGCGGTCATCCCGCACCCCTCCTTCGTCGTCTATCCCATGATCGTGCAGGCGGTGGGCGGGATCCGGGTGGTGGTGACCCTCAAGGACCAGCGGCTCGACCTGGAGGCGATGGCTCGCGCGGTCACCCCGATGACCAAGATGGTGTTCATCGCGAACCCCAACAACCCCACCGCGACCATCGTGACCGCGGACGAGGTCGAGCACTTCATGGACCGCCTGCCCGACAAGGTCATCGTGGTCTTCGACGAGGCCTACATCGAGTTCGCCCTCGGCCCCGACTTCCCGGACACGCTGTCCTATCTCAAGCAGGGGCGGAAGGTCGTGGTGCTCCGCACCTTCTCGAAGGCGGCGAGCCTGGCCGGCCTGCGGGTGGGCTACGCGGCGGCCGATCCCGACTGCATCGCGCTGCTCAACCGCATCCGCCAGCCGTTCAACGTGAACTCGGTGGCCCAGGCCGCCGCGCTCGCCGCGCTGGAGGACGACTCCCACGTGCGCGAGTGCCTCAGCATGATCGACGCGGGCCGCCACTTCCTGGTCCAGGAGTTCACCGCGATGGGGCTCAAGTACGCCCCCTCGCGTGCCAACTTCATCCTGGTCGACGTGGGCCGGAGCGCGAGCGAGGTCTTCCACTGGCTCCTCAAGGAGGGCGTCATCGTGCGCCCCATGACGAGCTTCGGGATGGAGAGCGCGCTGCGCGTCACCATCGGCACGCCCGAGGAGAACCGTCGGTTCGTGAAGGCGCTCAAGAAGGTCCTGGCCGGAGCCAAGAGCGCGTGATCCGTCGTCTCTCCCTGGTCGGTCTCGGGCTCCTGGGCGGGTCGGTCGCGAAGGCCGCGCGCGGGCTCGGCCTGGCCGACGAGATCGTGGCGGTGGGCCGCGACCGCGAGCGGCTCGAGCCCGCGCTCCGCGACGGGATGGTGGACCGCGTCACCACCGACCTGGCCGACGGGGTGGGCGGCGCGGACTTCTGCCTGCTCGCCACCCCGGTGGCGACCCTCGCCGCGCTGCTGCCCGCGGTCTGGGCCGCGCTACCCGCGGACGCGGTGCTCACCGACGTGGGCAGCACCAAGGCCGCCATCGTGCGCGCGGCGGAGCGCCTCGGCGAGGGGCGACCGCTCGCCTTCGTGGGCAGCCATCCGATGGCCGGCTCCGAGCAGGCGGGCTACCGGGTCTCGCGCCCGGATCTCTTCCGCGGCGCGACCGTGATCCTTACCCCCACCGAGCGGACCGACTCGCACGCGGTCAAGCGGGTCGGCGCGTTCTGGGAGGCGCTGGGCGGACGCCTGGTGACTCTCGACCCGCTGACCCACGACCGGGCCACCGCCGCCATCAGCCACCTCCCGCACCTGGTGGCCGACGCGCTGGTGGACGCGGTGGTGCGCATGGACCCGCGCTTCTTCGAGGTGGCCGGGCGCGGCTTCAAGGACACCACGCGGATCGCGGCCTCGGACGCCCGCGTCTGGCGCGAGATCTTCCAGGAGAACCGCGCCGGCCTCACCGAGGCCCTCGGCGCCTTCCGCGCGGCCCTCGACCACCTCGAGGCGCTCCTCGCCGCCGGCGACGTGCCCGCGATCGAAGGCGCGCTCGACCGGATCCGGCGCGTCCGCGAGGAGGTGGCTTGATCCTCCGCGTCACCCCGGTGGCGCAGGGCGGGGGCGAGCTCGCGGGGCCCGGCCAGCCGACCGCCTCGCGGCTCACGGCGGGCTCGTGAGGACGGCGGGGGAGCGGCGGGACATCGTGATCACCATCGACGGGCCGGCGGGCGCGGGCAAGTCGACGGTGGCGGCCGCGCTCGCGCGGCGCCTCGGCTTCACCCTCATCGACACCGGCGCGCTCTACCGCGGGCTCGCGTGGGCCGCCCGCGAGGCCGCGGTGCCCCTCGAGGACGGCCCCGCCCTGCGCGGCCTGCTCGACCGGACGAGCGTGCGGCTCGACGGCGAGCGGGTACTCGTGGACGGGCGCGACGTGACCGGCGACATCCGCTCGCCCGCGATCAGCCAGCTCACGTCGCGGTTGACGACGCTGGCCCCGGTGAGAGATAAGATGACGCCCATCCAGCGCAGCCTGGCCGCCCCCGGCGCCGCCGTCCTCGAAGGACGCGACACCGGCAGCGTGGTGTGGCCGGAGGCCGAGGTGAAGTTCTACCTCGACGCCGATCTCGACACCCGCGCCCGCCGCCGGCGGGACGATCTGGCCGCGCGCGGGATCGAGACGGGGCTGGAGACGGTGCGGGACGACATCGCGCGACGCGACCGGCAGGACATGGAGCGCGCGCTGGCCCCGCTGGTGAAGCCGGAGGGCGCGGTGGTGGTCGACACCACCGGGCTCGGCGTCGCGGAGGTCGTGGATACGCTGCTACGGGTGGTGGAGCAGACGAGATGCTGTACGCGATCCTGAAGCCGATCGCGGTGGCGCTGATGCGCCTGCTCTTCCGGCTCGAGGTCGTGAGCCCGGGGCTGGTGCCCGCCACCGGTCCGGTGCTGATCGTGTCCAACCACGTGAGCCTGCTCGATCCGCCCCTGGTGGGCGGCGCCGCCCCGCGCCCGCTCTTCTTCATGGCCAAGGAGGAGCTCTTCCGCATTCCCCTCTTCGGACGGCTGATCAAGAGCCTCAACGCCCGCCCGGTGCGGCGCGACGGCTCCGACATGCGGGCGCTGAAAGCGGCGCTGGCCCAGCTGGAAGAGGGCCACGCCCTGCTGGTGTTCCCCGAGGGAACCCGGGGCGAGGAGGGACAGCCGCTGCGCGAGGGCAAGGCCGGCGTCGGGATGCTGGCGGTGCTGAGCGGCGCGCCGGTGGTGCCGGTCTACGTGTCGGGCAGCGGCGCCGCGCTGCCGCGAGGCCGGACCCTCCCGCGGCGGACCCGGGTGCGGGTGACCTTCGGCGCTCCGCTGACGTTCAAGCGGGAGCGCAGGGCCGACGGGCCCCGCGCGGGAAAGAGAGCGGGTGACGACGGGCGCAAGGAGGCGTATCGTGAAGCGGCCCAGGAGATGATGCGAGCGATCGGTCAACTCCGGGATCAGCAGGTTCAGCAGGTGAAGTCGTAGCGCGGTAGTAGCGCTGGGATGTCGGCCGCGGCGCGAGCGCGCAGCCGACAAAATAGATTCTAAGGAGAGGTGGAGTCATGGAGACCGAAAACCGGAAGTCGAAGACCCTCGTCGGCGTATCGAAGGAGGTGGACGCCACCGAGGAGAGCATGGAGTACTGGTTCAACCGTGGCGTGAGCGATGTCGAGGAAGGCGAGGTCGTGCGCGGTCGCGTGGTCGAGGTGCGCGACAGCGAGATTCTCGTCGACATCGGATACAAGAGCGAGGGCACGATCCCGATCGAGGAGTTCCGGCACGCGGGCAGCCTGCCCAAGGTCGGCGAGGAGATCGAGGTCTACCTCGAGTCCAAGGAGGACAACGAAGGGCTCATCGTCCTCTCCAAGGACAAGGCCGACAAGATCAAGGTCTGGGACCAGATCGGCAAGGCCCACGACAGCGGCACCCCGGTGGAAGGTCGGGTCGCCGAGGTGGTCAAGGGGGGCCTCGCGGTCGACGTGGGCGTGCGCGCCTTCCTGCCCGGCTCCCAGGTGGACCTGCGGCCGGTCAAGAACCTGGGCGCGATGGTGGGCCAGACGATCCGGGCCAAGGTCATCAAGCTCAACCGCCGGCGCGGCAACGTGGTGCTCTCGCGGCGGGCGGTGCTGGAGGAGGAGCGCGAGGAGAAGAAGAAGCACACGCTCTCCGTGCTGGCCGAGGGCATGGTCCTCACCGGCACCGTGAAGAACCTCACCGACTACGGCGCGTTCATCGACCTGGGCGGCATCGACGGGCTCCTGCACGTGACCGACATGTCGTGGGGCCGGGTGGGGCATCCCTCCGAGATCTTCCAGATCGGCGACCAGGTCGAGGTGGTGGTGCTGCACTTCGACCGCGAGACGGGTCGGGTGTCGCTCGGCTACAAGCAGAAGTCGTCCGACCCGTGGGCCAACGTCGACGATCGGTATCCGGTGGGGGCGAAGGTGAGCGGCCGCATCGTGAGCCTCACCAACTACGGCGCCTTCGTGGAGCTCGAGCCCGGCGTCGAGGGGCTCGTGCACGTCTCGGAGATGTCGTGGACGCGGCGGGTGCGCCACCCCTCGAAGCTGGTCAACGTGGGGGACACCGTCGAGGTCATGGTCCTCGAGGTCAACAAGGCCACCAAGCGGATCTCCCTCGGCATGAAGCAGGTGGAGAGCGATCCGTGGGCCACCATCCAGGAGCGCTACCAGCCCGGCATGCGGGTGCAGGGCAAGGTGCGCAACCTCACCGACTTCGGCGCCTTCGTGGAGCTGGAGCCGGGGGTGGACGGGCTGCTACACATCTCGGACATGTCGTGGACCCGCAACATCGGGCATCCCTCCGAGCTGCTGAAGAAGGGGCAGCCGATCGATACCCAGATCCTCAACGTGGACCGCGACAACAAGCGCATCTCGCTCGGGCTCAAGCAGATCCAGCCCGATCCGTGGGACAGCGTGGCGTTGCGCTACCCGATGGGCTCGCGGGTCACCGGCAAGGTGGTGCGTCTCACCGACTTCGGCGCCTTCGTGGAGCTGGAGCCCGGAGTGGACGGGCTGCTGCACATCTCGCAGATGTCGAACCGGCCCATCGCCACCCCGGCGGACATCCTGAACGTGGGCGACGAGCTCACCCTCATGGTGATCCGGGTGGATCCCAACGAGCGCCGCATCGGGCTCTCGCTCAAGGAGCTCGCTGCGGTCATCGAGGAGCCGGCGCAGGCGGAAGGACGGGGCCGTCACAAGGGCCGCAAGCGGCGCGGCGGTGACGACTACGACGAGGAGGAGTAGTCGCGGGTGGCATCCCGCGGGCGGGTCGCCCTCATCGCGCTGGGGGTGGGGGCGGCCGTCCTCGTACTGTTCGTCGCCACGATCTGGCTGCTCATCGCGGTGAGCGACGATGGCCTCCCCGGGGGGGCCAAGGTCGCGGTGGTGGAGGTCGAGGGGATCATCGGGGCCGACAGCGGGCGCGGCCTCGATACCGACGGGATCGTCCGCGTCCTCGGCGAGTACCGCGACGACCCCGCGGTGCGGGCGGTGGTGCTGCGGATCAACAGCCCCGGCGGCGTGGTCGCCCCCACCCAGGAGA
>DASZJM010000187.1:0-17786 GCA_035948165.1 Candidatus Methylomirabilota bacterium | reverse complement strand
CCAGGAGGTGGCGGCCCGCAGTGCCTCCGGCAGCACCGTGAAGAGCACCGCGCCCACCACCGGGCCGGCCAGCGTGCCCTTCCCGCCCGCCACCACCATGATCACCATCGTGACGGTGTAGGTGAAGAGGAACACCTCCGGACTCACGAAGCGCGTGTAGTGTGCGTAGAGGCCGCCGCCGAAGCCAGCCATCGCCGCGCTCACCACCGCGGCCAGCACCAGGTAGTGCGTGCCGTCGATGCCGATCGAGGCGGCCAGGGTCTCGTTCTCGCGCAGGGCCACGAGCGCGCGCCCCACCCGCGAGCGGACCAGGGCCAGGCACACGAGATAGCAGAGCGCGACGGCGGCCACCACCACGTAGTAGAAGGCGCTCTTCGTGCGAAGCGAGAGGACGGGCAGGCCGGGCAGCGCGATCTCGAGCGGCGGCACGCCAGGCAGGCCGAGCGGGCCATTGGTGAGGTCCATCCAGTTCACGCTCACCAGGGAGACGCAGCCCGCGAACGAGATGGTGAGCAGCACGAAGTAGGCGCCGCGCAGCTTGAGCGCGAGCCGGCCGATCACGTAGCCCGCCGCGCCCGGCAGCACGATCGCGGCCAGGAGACCGATCCAGGGCGACCACTCGAGCTTCACGGTGAGGAGCCCGGTAGCGTAGGCGCCGATGCCGAAGAAGGCGGCGTGGCCGAGCGAGAGCTGGCCGGTGTAGCCCAGCAGGAGATTCAAGCTGAGCGCGAGGACCGCGAAGATGCCCGCCATGATCAGGGTGTGCAGGTGGTACGGGTTCCACACCCACGCGGGCGCCGTCGCGACTATCAACAGGCCGAGCCCGCGGGCGATGCCGCTCATCCCACCCGCTCCGCGCGCGCGAAGAGCCCGGACGGGCGCAGCAGGAGCACCGCCACGATCATGAGAAACCCGACCGCGTCGCGATAGCCCGAGGAGACGTACCCCGCGCCCAGCTCCTCCGCGACCCCCAGCACGATGCCGCCCAGCGCGGCGCCCGCGAAGTTGCCGAGCCCGCCCAGGATGACCACCGAGAAGGCCTTGAGCGAGGCGAGGTCGCCCATCGAGGGATAGAGCAGGAACACCGGCCCGAGCAGCGCGCCCGCCGCGGCGGCGAGCCCGGCCCCGAACGCGAACGTGACGGTGTGGATGCGCTCGATGCTCACCCCCATGAGCGCGGCGGTCTCGCGGTCCTGGAAGGTGGCCCGCATGGCGCGCCCGAGCCGGGTGCGCGCGAGGAGCAGGTGCGCGCCCAGGATGAGGCCGCCCGAGACCACGAAGACGAACACCCGCAGCGGGGCGACCGAGACCGGGCCCAGGACCAGCGGCTGGGTCGGGAACGGCGTCGGGACGCTCTTGGCGACCCCGCCCCAGCCCAGCAGCTCCGCGTTCTGCATGGCGATCCAGACCCCGATCATGACCAGCATGACCGTGTCGATGGACTGGCCCCGCAGCGGGCGCAGGAGGACGCGCTCGCAGATCGCCCCGGCCGCGGCGCCCGCCACGATGGCGAGCGGGATCGCGAGGAAGAAGTGGACCGACGCGAGCGTGAGGGCGGCGAAGGCGGCGTAGGCGCCCAGCGTGTAGAACTCGCCGTGGGCGAAGTTCACCACGTTCATGAGGCCGAAGACCAGCGTGAGGCCGATGCCGAGCAGGCTGTAGGTGGCCCCCAGCAGCAGCCCGTTCAGCAGGTGCTGGAGTAGCTGGTCCAAGCGCTCGCGATCGCGGCCCGCGCTACTTCTTCGCCGCGAACGCGGGGAGCGCGATCTTGCCGTCCTTCACCTGGACGATGAAGATGCTCGGCTTGGACTGGCCGCTCTCCTTGCCGGCGGGCCCGTCCTTCTCGAACTTGATGGGTCCGTTGAGCCCCATCACGCTCACCTTCCAGAGCGCCTCCTGCACCGCCTTGGGCTCGGCCTTCCCTGCGACCCGGATACCCTCCACCGCGGTGAGCACGCCGTCGTGACCGCGGAATCCCTCGGTCAGCCCCTCGAACGGATGGCCGCGCTTGGCCCACTCGTCGACGAAGGCCTTGGCGAGCTTGCCGTCGGGCATCGCCTCCGGGAACCAGGGCAGGAAGAAGAGGATGTGGTAGGTGCCCTCCGCGGCGGCCCCGGCCTGCTTGATGAGCTGGCTCGGCGACGAGCTGCCGCCGGTGGTGATGACCTTGCGGGTGAGCCGCTGCTCCTGCGCCTGCTTCAGCACCAGCGTGATCTGCTCCACGCTCGTGGTGAGGAACAGGGTGTCCGCCGAGCCCGCCTTCACCTTGGTGATCTGGGCGTTCATGTCGGTGGCGGACTGGTCCATGAACTCGACCGCGCCGACCGAGGCCCCCGACTTCTTCAGGAGATCGCCGAAGGCGGTGACCGAGCCCCGCCCCCAGTCGGTGTTGACCGCGAGGAAGTCGGCCTGCTTGATGCCGAACTCCTTCAGGTACTTCTCGAGGCCGAGGGCCTCCATCTCGCTGGGCGGGCTGATGCGGAAGATCCACGGGTTGCCCTGCTTGGTGATGCTGGCCGCGCTGGAGGTCTCCACCACCATCGGCACGCCGTACTCCGCGAGCTTCGGCATCGCGGCGAGCGTCATCGAGCTGCCCCACGCGCCCATGATCACCGGCACCTTGTCGCGCACGATGAGCTTCTCGGCGGCGGTGGCGGCCTCCTTCGGGTCGGACTTGTTGTCCTCGATGAGGAGCTCGACCTTACGGCCGAGGACGCCACCCTTGGCGTTGATCCAGTCGCGGGCGATCTCGGCGCCCATTCGGACGTAGTTGCCGGAGGCGGCGACCGGGCCCGACAGGGGCTCGATCACGCCCACCTTCACGGCGTCCTGCGCCTGCGCGGTGGGCTCGCCCAGCGCGAACACGATCGCCAGCGCAACGGAAAGGGCTCGGATTGCTCGGCTCATCGTCGATCTCCTCTGACCCGGCACTCGTTGGGGTCTCGCGCCGCCACGCTGCGGTGGTTTGGGGAATCGCGCACTTATCCTACATTTCATGTCACGTGTCAAATGAAAACCCGATTGACAACGCCGACCGCGACGCCAAGAATACGGCTCCATGCCACCCGCCCGGTCGTCCGCCCCGCGCGCCGCGATCGCGCCGCTGCTGCACGAGAGCCTCGGCGAGCGAGTATACCGGACGGTGCGCGACCTGATCCTGAGCCAGGTCTTTCCGCCGGGCTCCAAGCTCAACGTCGAGCAGATCTGCCGCGACCTCGGGGTCAGCCGCACGCCGGTGTGGGACACGATGCGCCGCCTCGAGAGCGAGGGGCTCGTCAACACGGTGCCGCGCCACGGGGTCTTCGTGCTGAACTACGGCGCCGACCAGATCCGCGACCTCTTCGCGGTGCGCGGGGCCCTCGAGGCGCTCGCGGTGCGCCAGGCCGCCACCCAGCTCGACGCCGACGGCCACGCGGCCCTCGAGGCCTCGATCAAGGAGATGGAGCACGCGGCGGCGGCCGGCCTGATGGAGCAGTACTCGCGCGCGGCCATCGACTTCCACGACCGGGTGCTCGCGGCGGCGCGCAACCAGGTGCTGAGCCGCCTGCTGGAGAACGTCTACGCGCAGATCCTGGTCCTCCGCCTCCGGTCGCTCTACCTCCCGGAGCGGATCGAGTCGAGCGTGGCCGAGCACCGCGAGCTCTTCGAGGCGGTGGTGGCCGGCGACGCCGACCGCGGCGAGCGCCTGGCCCGCGCCCACGCCGACCACGTGCTGCAGGACGCGCTCGAGTTCACGCGGCGGGCCGAGCAGGACCCGTGACGCGGGTCCCGGTCATCGACATCGCGCCCTTCGCGGCGGGAGCGGACCGCGCGGCGGCGCGCGAGCGCGAGGGCGTGGTCCGCGCGGTCGACGCGGCTTGCACCGAGATCGGCTTCTTCTCGATCGCCGGGCACGGCGTGCCCCCCGCGCTGGTCGACCGCATGCTCGAGACCTCGCGCGCGTTCTTCGACCTGCCCCTCGACGAGAAGCAGCGGGTGGCGCGCCCCCACCCGGAGCAGAGCCGCGGCTATCTCGCGGTCGGCGCCGAGAACCTCTCGTACAGCCGTGGCGACGCCTCTACGACCGATCTCAAGGAGTTCTTCGCGATCGGCCCGATCGACGTGCCCGACGAGCCCTACTACCGGCAGCCGGAGGCCTACCCGTCGTTCGCGCCGAATCTCTGGCCGGAGCGACCGGCCGCGCTGCGGCCGGTGTGGACCGAGTACTACCGGGCGATGGACGGGCTGGCCGCGCGGATCATGGGCATCTTCGCGCTGGCCCTGGGGCTGGCGGAAGACTTCTTCCGCGACAAGACCGACCGCCACATCAGCGGCATCCGGGCCAACCACTATCCCGAGCAGCTCGAGCCTCCGGCCCCCGGTCAGATCCGGGCGGGCGCCCACACCGACTACGGCGCGGTCACCATCCTGCTCCCCGAGAACGTGCCCGGCCTGCAGGTGCTGGGCCGGAGCGGCGCCTGGGTCGACGTGACCGCGCCGCCGGGCACCTTCGTCTGCAACATCGGCGACCTGATGCAGCACTGGACCAACGACCGCTGGATCTCGACCATGCATCGCGTGGTGAATCCGCCCCGCGAGGCCGCGGCGGGCAACCGGCGGCTGTCGATCCCCTTCTTCCACCAGCCAAACTACGACGCGCTGATCGAGTGCCTGCCGACCTGCTGCGGCCCGGACCACCCGCCGCGCTACGAGGCGGTCACCTCCGGCCAGCACCGGCTCACCAAGTTCCTGCGGGGCGTCGGCGCGGTCGCGCCGGGCCCGCGAGGCTGACCCATGAGCGCAGAGGCCCGACCAGATTGGGAGCGCTACACCGCCGCCCTGCCGTCCATCGCCGCCGCGGTGGGGCGCACGCCGCTGGTGCGCCTGAACCGCATCACCCGCGACGTGAAGCCGGCGATCTACGTCAAGGTCGAGTGGTACGGCGCCACCGGCAGCCTGAAGGACCGCATCTACCTCCACATGTTCGAGCGCGCGGAGGCGCGGGGCGATCTCAAGCCGGGCATGCAGGTGCTCGAGTGCTCGACCGGCAACGCGGGCATCGCGTGCGCGTGGGTCTCCGCGGTCAAGGGCTACCCGTGCACGATCGTGATGCCGGCGGGCATGAGCGAGGAGCGGAAGAAGATCATGCGCGCCTACGGGGCGGAGCTGGTCTTCACCCCGGGCGGGGAGAGCGACGTGGATCTCTCCCTCGACCGCCTCCGCCAGATCCGCGACGGCGCGCCCGGCCGCTACTGGGTGCCGGGCCAGTTCGACAACCCCGACAACGTCGAGGCCCACGTCCTCACCACCGGGCCCGAGCTGTGGGAGCAGTCCGGCGGCCGCATCGGCGCCTTCGTGGACTCGCAGGGCTCGGGCGGCCTGCTCACCGGGGTGGGCCGCTACCTCCGGAGCCGCGATCCCAACGTGAAGCTCTACGCGGTGGAGCCGGCCGAGTGCGCGCTCCTCTCGCGGCGCGCGTGGGGCCACCACGGCATCGAGGGCATCGGGGACGGCTTCGTCCCCCGCAACCTGGACGTCTCCCTCCTGACCGGGGTGATCACCACCACCACCGACGAGAGCGTGGACATCGCGCGGCGCCTCGCCCGCGAGGAGGGCATCTTCTGCGGCATCTCGAGCGGCTGCAACGTGGCCGCCGCGCTGAAGCTGGCGCGTCGCCACCCCGAGCTGCCCTCGGTGGTGACGATCATCAATGACACCGGCCAGCGCTACTTCACCACGCCCCTCTGCGGCGAGACCAAGCACGTCGACATCCCGGAGCGCGAGCACCCGCTCGATGCCCACACCGTCGAGCAGCTCGACCGCTACCAGAAGACCTGGGAGGTCCTCGCGTGACCATCGCCCCGCACGAGTACGACTTCACCGCGGCGCGGCGGCGCCTCGAGGCCAAGCCCAAGTCGGCCGGCCCGAAGCTCGGCTCCCTCGAGGATGTGGCGGCGCGCGTGCGGGACGGCGACCACGTCGCCCTCGGCGGCTGCCTCTACTCGCGGACCCCGCTGGCCCTGGTGTGGGCGCTCCTGCGCCGGCGGCCGCGGCGCCTCACCTTCTCGCGCAACCTCATGTGCTACGAGGGCGAGTGGGGCATGGTGGCCGGCGCGGTGGACAAGGTCGTCACCTCGTGGATGGGCATCGGGCTGCCGTGGGGCCTCTCGCGCATCCAGCGCGAGTTCGTGGAGGGCGGCCGCGTCGAGTTCGAGGAGTGGAGTCACCTGGGCCTCGGGCTGCGCTACCGCGCCGCCGCGATGGGCGTGCCGTTCCTGCCCTCGCTCACCATGCTGGGCTCGGGGCTCATGGAGGTGGGCGGCTCGAAGACGGTGACCTGCCCCTACACCGGGCAGACCCTCCACGCGGTGCCCGCCCTCTTCCCCGACGTGGCGCTCATCCACGTGCAGAAGGCCGACCGGCTCGGCAACTGCCAGATCGACGGCTATCCGCACATGGACGCCGACCTCGCGCGCGCGGCCAGCACGGTGCTGGTGACCGCGGAGGAGATCGTGGCCGAGGACGAGATCCGCCTGCACGGCGACCGGACCGTCATCCCCGGCTTCGTGGTCGACGCCCTCGCCCACGTGCCCTACGGCTCCTACCCGCACGAGTGCTACGGGACCTACGACTCCGAACCCGAGCACTTCACCGCCTACGTGGAGGGCATTCAGCAGCGGGGAGCCGCCGGGGTGGCCGACTACCTCGAGCGCTACGTCTACGCGCCGGGGAGCCACGCGGACTACCTCGCGCTCTTCGGCCGGCCTCAGCTGGCCCGCGCCGCCGAGCGCGGGCGGATGCTCACCACGTGAGCGTCACCGCCAACGAGCTGCTGGCCGTGATGGGCGCCCGCGAGCTGCGGGACAACACCACCGTGTTCACCGGCGTGGGCGCGCCCATGATGGCCTCGGTGCTGGCCCAGCGCTCGCACGCTCCCGGGCTGACCATGATGGTCGAGGGCGGCGTCATCGGGCCCATGTGGAAGCCGGGCGAGCTGCCGATCTCCACCAACGAGATGCGCGCGGCCTACCGGGCCCAGATGCTCCCCGGCATCACCGACGCCTTCCTGCTCGCCCAGCGCGGTTTCTTCGACGTGGGCTTCATCGGCGGCGCCCAGATCGACCGGCACGGCAACCTCAACACCAGCGCCATCGGCGGCTACGCGCGCCCGAAGGTGCGGTTGCCCGGCAGCGGCGGCGCCAACGACATCATCTCGCTCTGCCGCGAGGTCATCATCCTCACCGTCCACGAGAAGCGCCGCTTCACCGAGCGCGTCGACTTCGTGACGAGCCCGGGCTACCTCGACGGCGGTGACTCCCGCCGCGAGCACGGCCTGCTTTTCGGCGGCGTCTCCCGCATTGTCACCACGCTCGGCCTCTTCGGCTTCCACCCGGAGAGTCGGCGCATGCAGCTCCTGGCCTTGCACCCGGGCGCGACGATCGAGCAGGTGCGCGAGAACACCGGCTTCGAGGTTCTCGTGAGCCCCACTCTCACCACGACCGCGCCTCCGACCGACCAGGAGCTCGCCATCCTCCGCATGCTCGACCCCAAGCGCCAGTTCATCGGCTAGAGGCCCCATGACCGACTTCGGCTTGGCCATTCGCAACTTCGTGGGCCCCGGCGAGGTGCCCGACATCCAGGGCCTGTACGCGTACTCGGAGCGGGCGGAGGCCCTCGGTTTCGAGTCGCTCTGGGCGTGGGACCACGTGCTGCTCGGCGTGGAGCCCTCGTTCCCCATCGTGGACTCCATCACCATGCTGGGCGCGGTGGCGGCGCGGACCCGCACGATCAAGCTCGGCACCGGGGTCCTGGTGCTGCCGCTGCGCAACCCGGTGGTGGCGGCCAAGGCCCTCGGCAGCCTCGACGTGATCTCGGGCGGCCGGCTCGTCCTGGGCGTCGCGGCGGGCTGGTACGCCCGCGAGTTCGACGCGGTGGGCGTGCCCTTCAAGGAGCGCGGCCGGCACTTCGAGCGCAACCTCGAGATCCTCATGCGCCTGTGGACCGAGGAGCGGGTCACCCTGAAGGCGGACGAGTTCAATCTCCGCGAGGCGGTGATGGTGCCGCGCACGGTGCAGCGCCCGCGCCCGCCGGTCCTGATCGGGGGCTACGTGGACGCGGTCCTCAAGCGCGCCGGCACGGTGGGCGACGGCTGGCTCACCTACTTCTACACCCCGGAGAGCTTCACCAAGTCCTGGGACAAGGTGCAGGCCTTCGCGCGCGAGGCGGGCCGCGATCCGGCAAAGCTCACCGCCACCAACCAGCTCGCGGTGTACGTGGGCCGCAACCGGGAGGAGACCACCGCGGACATGCGCAAGTGGCTCTCCACCGAGTGGGACACCGCGGCGTGGAGCGAGTCCACCATCGATCACGCGGTCCACGGCTCGGTCGCCGAGTGCGTCGAGCAGCTGCGCGCCCACGTGCGGACGGGCGTGCACCGGATTATCCTCATCCCGTACCGCTATCAGCCGGAGCAGGTCGAGCGCATCGCCAAGGAGGTCTTACCCAAGCTATGAGCCAGCCCGTCTACATCGACATCAACTGCGACATGGGGGAGAGCTACGGCCGGTGGACCCTGGGCCATGACGAGGAGGTGATGCCGAACATCACCTCGGCCAATATTGCGTGCGGCTTCCACGGCGGCGACCCTCACGTGATGCGCCAGACCGTGGCGCTGGCCCTCCAGCACGGGGTCGCGGTGGGCGCCCACCCCGGCCTGCCCGATCTGATGGGCTTCGGCCGGCGCCGCATGGACGTCTCCCCCGCCGAGCTGAAGGACTACCACCGCTACCAGATCGGGGCGCTCGCCGCCTTCGCCCAGGCCGCCGGCACCCGCGTGCAGCACGTCAAGCCGCACGGCATCCAGTACCACATGTTCGAGGAGAACCTCCCGCTCGCGCGGGCCACCGCGGAGCAGGTCCTCGAGCTCGATCCTCAGATCATCCTCATGACCATGGCCATGACCAAGTACGACGCGGAGGCCCGCAAGGTGAAGGGCCTGCGTATCGCGGCCGAGGGCTTCGCCGATCGGGTCTACGCCGACGACGGGCAGCTGGTCACCCGCAAGCTCGGCAAGGACGCGCTGATCACCGACCCCGCGAAGGCGGCCGAGCAGGCGGTCCGCATGGCGCTGGAGGGCAAGGTGCGCACGATCACCGGCAAGACGATCGACGCGCGGGTCGAGACCATCTGCATCCACGGCGACAGCCCGGGATCCGACAAGATCGTCGCCGCGGTGCGCGAGGGCCTCGTCAAGGCCGGCGCGATCGTGAAGCCGCTGCGCGACTGGCTGCCACGCTGAGCCGCGTCATTCTGTAGCGCAGGTCCTGCAGGGTCGGACCGGGGCGTCCGAATTCGGTACACTGTCTGGCGCTCCTCGTCACCGGGCATCGGAGCTCCGGCCGACCCGCCCCTCGTAACTCTTCGTCACACCATACGTTTCCTCCCCTCCGAAAACTGGCACCGAGTTTGCCGTAGAGAGGCTCGGTACCTAGCCATGGCGGACTACACGGACGGCAGGAGCGTGAAGGGCGCGAAGACGGGCGGCACCCGGCCCGGCGAAGTCGAGCCGAGTCTGGGGCACCACGGCCGTCGTCTCGCGGGACTTCATGCGCCTCGCGGGGACTTCCGGCAGCGTCACGCCCTGGAGTCCCGACCGCACGAGTATCCCGGTCAGCTCGCGCGGGCTCATCGCCTCCCGCACCATCCGCGAGGTCACGGTCGATGAGCGCAGTCGATCCGGCCGGAATCGCCACAGGGGAGGAACGGACCATGATGCTCACAGAGCGCACCAGCGGCAACACGACGCTTCGGCTGCTCTCCGGGTCGGGTTACCGGCGAGAGAGCAGCGCCATGCCCTCGGACTCGCAGATCGCCCACGCTCTCTTCGACGCGCAGAGCGCTCCGAGCCTGCCGTCGCGGAAGAGCTTCGACGAGATCCTGTTCATGGGGCAGCACAGCTCGGGCTGGACGCAGGTGTTCAAGCAGCTGAAGTCGGAAGGCCTGATCGAGGAGCAGACGCTGGGGCACGTGGTGGCGCGGTGGACGAACCGCACGCTTCGCACCCGCCGGCCCACCCTCGCTCACGCCGAGCTCGTCGGAGCTTCCGCCTAGTCCGTTTCGCTTCGAGCGCTACCGCGCGGCCAGCAGTCCCTCGAGCCGCGCGGTAGCGCGCTCCCAGTCGAACTGAGTCCTCACGAAGTCCTGCCCGCCCCGCCCCAGTCGCCGCCGCAGATCCGCATCCTCCACCAGCCGCGATAGTCCCCACGCCAGCGCGTCCACGTCCCGCCGGGGCGCGACCACCGCGGTGCGGCCGTCGATGGCGTAGTCGCGACAGCCGCCGTTGTCGTAGGTGCAGAGCGTAGCGCCGCAGGCCATCGCCTCCATCGCGGGCATCCCGAGCCCCTCGTCCCAGGACGGGCAGAGATAGATCGGGCACCGGCTGTAGAGCCAGGCCAGCCGCTCCTGGGGCAGGTTCTCGTGGAACTCGGCGAAGGGAAGCTTCCGTGGAGGCGGCTTGACCCCGAAGCCCACCAGCCGCAGCTCGGGATGCCGCGCCCGCACCCGCCCGAAGGCCTCGAGCCCGTCGGCCACGCCCTTCCACGGGTACTCGTGGAAGAGCATCAGCACCCGGAGCTTGCCGTCCTCCTCCGCGGGCACCGGATGGAAGAGGCCGGGCTCCACCGGGGTAACCACGACCGCGGCGGGGGTATCGAAGCGCTCGGCCATCACGTCCGCGAGCCACGTCGAGATCACGATCTTCCGGAGCGGCACGCGATAGGTGGCGTCCACCCGCGCCGCCTCGCCGTGGTAGAGGCTCTCGTAGTGTTGGATGAAGTAGAACTTCCGCCCACAGCGGGCCGGCGCCGCCGCCACCGTCTCGACCGACTGCCAGGCGGTGGCGATCAGCACGTCGCCGTCGGGCACCCGGGCCGGGCTCCACTCGGGCACCCACCGCACGCGCGCCTCGAGGCCGGGCATCCAGTCGGGGCCGGTCCGCATCCGGTTGCGCCACCACGCCGCGAGCCCGCCCTTCGCAGGCACGAGCAGCGTGACCTCGTGGCCCCGCCGGGCCAGGCGGTCGGCGTGGGTCAGGATCGCCCGCACCCCGCCCGCGATGCGCAGGTGCGGGCAGAGGAACGTGATCTTCATATCGCCATCGACACCTGGCCGGTGCGGCGGTAGGCGGCCGGATCCAGGACCACGTTGATGCCGTAGACCTCGCCCGAGCCCAGGGCCCGCTCGAGCGCGGGGCGGAGCTGGGCGGGCTCGGTCACGTGGATCCCCTTCCCGCCGAGCGCCTCCACCATCCGGTCGTAGCGCGTGAACGGCAGCGAGGTCGCCACCGTGCGCTCGGCCCCGAAGAACGAGAGCTGCGGATTGCGGATCTGGCCCCAGCCGCCGTCGTTGCCGATCGCCACCGTCATCGGCAGCTTGAAGCGCACCGCGGTCTCGATCTCCATGCCGTTGAGCCCGAAGGCCCCGTCGCCCGCGATCAGGAGGACGGGCTGCGCGGGGCGCAGGAGGCGGGTGGCGATGGCGAACGACGGGCCCACGCCGAGGCAGCCGAACGGCCCCGGATCGAGCCACTGGCCGGGCCGGGAGAGGGCGACGATCCTCGACGCGCAGCCGACCACGTCGCCCCCGTCGCCGACCACCGTGGTCTCGGCCCCGACGACGGCGGCGATCTCGTGGGCGAGGCGGTAGTGGCTGATCGGCACCGCGTCCGAGAGCCGCTCGGCCATCAGCCGCGCCTGCGCGTCGTCCTCCTTCTTCCGCACCGCGTCGCGCCAGCGGTCGAAGCGTGAGGCCAGATCGCGCGGCAGGGCCCCGGCCAGTGCCCGCAGGGTGAGCCCGATGTGGCTGGTGAGGCCGACCGCGAGCGGCCGGTTGCGCCCGAGCTCCACCGGATCGCAGTCCACCATCGCCACCTGGACGTTCTCGGCGAAGGAGGGCGGCCGCCCGTAGCCGAGCCGGAAGTCGAGCGGGGTGCCCAGCACGAGCACCACGTCGGCCTGCCCGAGCGCGAAGCCGCGCGCCTGAGAGAACAGCCGCGGATGACCGTGCGGGAGGCAGCCCCGCCCCGCGCCGTTCGTGAATACCGGCACCCCGGCGCGCTCCGCCAGCGCGGCCAGGTCGCCGGCGGCGTCGTCCCAGTAGACGCCGCTGCCCGCCATGATCACCGGGCGCTCCGCGCGGCCGAGCAGCGCGGCCAGCTCCGCCACCGACGCGTCGTCGGGCGCGGTCGGGCGCCGGTGCGCGTAGGCGGTCGGAATCGGCGCCATCCGGTCCTCGACCACGGTCATGAGCAGATCCACCGGGATCTCGACGAAGACCGGCCCCGGCCGGCCGGTCAGCGCGTGCCGGATGGCGGTGGTGAGCACCTCCGGGATCTGGCGCACTTCGGAGACCGTCCACGAGCCTTTGGTGATCGGCCGCAGGAGATCGACCTGCTCGACCTCCTGCAGCGAGCCCAGGCCGCGCAGCCCGAGCGGCGCCGCGCCACCGATGAGGAGCACCGGGCTGCGCGCGGAGTGCGCGTTGGCGATCCCGGTCACCGCGTCGGTGACGCCCGGCCCCGCGGTGACGAGCGCGACGCCCACGTTGCGGGTGAGACGCGCGTAGGCGTCGGCGGCGTGCGCGCAGGCCTGCTCGTGGCGCATGTCCACCACCGCGACGCCCTCGGTGAGGCAGCCGTCGTAGATGGGCAGGATGTGGCCGCCGCAGAGTGTGAACACGTGGCCCACACCCGCCTGCCGGAGGGTGCGCGCGACCAGGTGGCCTCCGTTGAGGTCCGCCACGCTAGCCGCCCGGTCGATTCGGGAAGTGCACGACCTCGAGCTTGAGCCGGTCCGGATCCTCGAAGAACACCGCGTAGTAGCCCGGCCGGTACTCCGGGAACTCGCGCGGGGTCTCGTAGAGCGCGGGCAGCCGGCGCGGCACGAGGAACTCCTCGCGGAAGCGGTCCACGTCTTCACGGCGCTCGACGCGGAAGGCTACGTGATTCAGCCCCGGCCGCTTGCGGTGGAAGCCGTGTCCGGCGTGGGGCGGCGCCGCCGCGATCACCCAGATGTCGGTCCCGCCCGCCGAGAAGCCCGCGACGGTGTCGGTCTCGTGGACGGTGCGGTAGTCGAGGTAGCCGAGGAAGGCCTTGTAGAACGGGAACGAGCGGGCCGCGTCGCGGACGTTGATCTGGACGTGGTAGACCTGGGCCTTCACCAGAACTTCTCCCACTTGACGCTCTTGCGGTCCATGCCCTTCGTCACCAGCACCTCCCGCACCCGGTTGATGGTCTCCCCGCCCCCGCAGACATAGACGACCAGCTTGTCGACCCCGTAGACGAGGCGCTCGACCGCCTCCGCGGGCTCCCCCTTCTCGCCGCGCCAGGTCGCGGGCGGCTCGCGTAGCACCGGCAGGTAGGAGAAGCCGGGGTAGCGGCGGGCGAGCGAGCGGAAATCGGCGTCGTAGACCAGCCAGCCCGGGTTGCGCGCCCAGTAGATGAGCGCGGTCGCTCGGCCGTAGCCGGTCTCGTAGAGCTGGCTCAGGATCGAGCGGATCGGCACGATCCCGATCTCCTCGGCCACGAAGACGGCGCGGCGCGGGTCGGCGCGGTTGAAGACGAAGCCGCCGGTCGGGCCCTTGAAGCGAACCGCATCGCCCGGCTGGAGGCCGCGGACCCACTGCGAGCCGATCCCGCCGGGGGCCACGTCGATCGACAGGGTCAGCGGCCCCTTGCGGGTCGGGGAGGAGACCATGCTCCAGGCGCGGACGTTCTTGGGGCCGAACGGCACCGAGATCCACTGCCCAGCCTCGAAGGTGAAGTCGGCGGGCTCGACCACCGCCAGATCCACCTCGATGACCTCGGGGGTGACCGCGCGCACCGCGGTCACGCTCGCCCGGCACTCCCGCGGCCTCATCGTCCCTGGAATCGCGGGACGATCTCGCTCGCGATGGTCTCGAGCTGCGCCGCCTCGTCCGCCGGATCGCCGATGGGGTTCATGACGAAGTAGCGGCAGCCCGCCTGCATGAAGCGGTCGATCTGCTCCGCGCACTGGGCCGGGGTGCCGATCACGCCGTACTTGCGCGCGAGCGGCCCGAAGTCCTGCGCGTAGCGGTTGGAGAGGATGCGCACCCAGGCGCGCTCCGCGCTCTCGTAGTCGCGCCCGACCGTGACGAAGGTGAGATGCCCGGCCACGAAGCCCTCGAGGGTCCGGCCCGCCTCGTCGGCGGCGCGCCGGATCTTGGCCAGGCTCTGGGCGTAACGCTCGGCCTGCACCACGTAGGAGATCCACCCGTCGCCCTGGCGCCCCGCCCGGGCCAGCGCCGCGTCGGAGCGGCCCCCGATCCAGATCGGCGGGCCCGGCCGCTGCACCGGCTTGGGATCGATGCTCACGCCCTCGAACTGGGTGAAGCGGCCCTTGAAGGAGGCCGGGGTGTCGCGCCAGAGCGCGCGCACCACGTCGATGCCCTCGCTGACCCGCGCCCCCCGCTCCCGGTGCGGCACGCCGCAGGCCTCGAACTCCTTCGGGTTCTCGCCACCCACCCCGACCCCGAAGATCAGCCGGCCCCCGCAGAGCGCGTCGAGCGTCGAGGTGATCTTGGCCACCACGGTGGGCCGGCGCAGGGCCAGCAGGTAGACGCCGCTCCCGAGCTTGATGCGGCTCGTGATCGAGGCGTAGGAGGCCAGGAGCGTGAGCGACTCGTAGAGCGGGTTGTGGAAGGACACGTGGTCGCCGGTCCACAGCGAGTCGAGCCCGAGGGCCTCGCAGCGCCGGGCCAGGGCGAACTGCTCGGCGGGCGGATGCATGGACAGGAACGCGCCGAACTGCACGGCCATCGCGCGGCTACCTCGGGAAGGCGTCCTTGACGCCCCCGTCCACCGTGATGGTGCAGCCGGTGGTCTTGGCCGATCGATCGGAGGCGAGGAACAGCACCGCCTCCGCCACGTCCTCCGGCAGGATGGGCCGGGCCAGGATGTTGCGCTTGCGGTAGAAGTCCTCGAGCTCGTCCACCGTGATGCCCTGAGCCCGCGCGCGCTCGCGGCGCACGTCCTCGGACCACAGCTTGGAGTCGCGGAACACCGCGTCGGGGTTCACGATGTTCGAGCGGATGCCGAAGGGGCCGCCCTCGAGGGCCAGCACCTTGGCGAGCTGCGCCTCCGCCGCCTTCGAGGCCGAATACGCCGAGAAGTCCTTGCCCGGCGACATCACGTTCTTGGTGGCCACAAACACGAAGGCTCCGCCCAGGCCCTGGGCCTTGAGCACCCGCATGCCCTCCCGCGCCACCAGGAAGTGGCCGGTGGCGTTGACCGCGAAGGAGCGCTCCCAGTCGCCGAGCTCCATGCGGTCCACCGGTGCTGCGTGCGCGGTGCCCGCGTTGGAGACCACGATGTCGAGGCCGCCGTAGGCCAGCACCGCCTCCTCGAAGGCGGCGCGCACCGAGGCCTCGCTGGTCACGTCCATCCCGAGGCCGATCGCCCGCCCCGCGCCGTGGGCGCCCACGATCTCCTCGGCGGCCTTGCGCGCGCCCGCCGCGTCGAGGTCGCCCACCAGCACGTGCGCGCCCTCCGCGGCCAGCCGCTGGGCCGCGGCGCGCCCGATGCCGCTGGCCCCGCCGGTGACCAGCGCGATGCGCCGGGCCAGCTCCTTCTCGGGGGGCGCGAGGGAGAGCTTGTAGAGCTCGAGCGGCCAGTACTCCACGTCGAAGGCGTCGCGCGCGGAGAGCGAGACGTAGCCGCCGAAGGTGGTGGCGGCCCCCAGCACCGAGATCGTGTGGTGGTAGATGTCGTCGACGATGCCGGCGGTGCGGCGGTCCTTGCCGGCGGCGAAGAGCCCGAGCCCGCCCACCACGACCACCCGTGGGAACGGATCGGTGAGCTTCGCGCCCTCGGTGTTGTGGGCCTCGAAGTAGGCGGTGTAATCGGCCACGAAGCGCTCGACCGCCGTGGTGACGCCGGCCCGCACCGCCTCCGGGTCGCCCGGGTCGGCGACCGGCGCGAAGCACGGCAGGCGCTTGGTGAAGATCGTGTGATCGGGGGTGGCGGGCCCGATGCGGCAGAGGGCGTCGGCCTCCCGCGAGGCCGCGAACTCGAGCACGTCGGGCGCGTCGTCGAAGAAGAGCACCTGCCGCCGGCTCCGGCCGACCAGCCCGCGCAGATGCGGGGCCACCGCGAGGGCCACCCGCCGCCGGGTCTCCGCGGACGGGCTCGTCAGCGCCACCCCGCCGAAGCGGGTGCGCTTGCGGGCGCGATGGCCGATGGCCTCCTCCGCCCGGCTGATCAGCTCGATGGTGGCCTCGTAGGCCTCCTTCACCGAGGCGCCCCAGCAGATGGTCCCGTGCTTCTCGAGCAAGATCGCGCGCGCGGCGGGGTGCGCCGCGAAGACGTCCGCCACCTCGCGCGAGATCAGGAACCCGGGGCGGCGATACGAGAGCGGGATGACCTCGTCGCCGTACACCTCCCGGAGCACGTCCCGGCTGCGGTCGTTGTTGGTGAGCGAGACCACCGCGTCGGCGTGGGTGTGGATCACCGCCGGCGCGGACAGGAAGCCGTGGAGCAGCGTCTCGATGGACGGGCGCGGGCTCGCCGGCTCCTGCAGCGCGTGCGCGAGGTAGTCCACCATCTCCTGGTCGCCCATGTCCCGGCGATCCAGCAGCGCGAGCACGTCGTCCATGCGGACCCCGGGGAAGTCCTTCCGCTGGATGCTCTTGAGATCGGAGCCGCTGCCCTTGACGCGCAGGACCCGGGTGGGCCGGCCGCGGTGATCGCGCTCGTCCTGCTTGATCGAGGTGTTGCCGCCGCCCCACACCACCAGGGTGGTCTCCGCGCCGATCAGCCGGGAGGCGTAGACGAGCAGTTCCAGATCGCTCTTGCCCTGCGCGTCGACGTCGCTCCAGCGGGAGTTCATCGCGCATTCACCATACCCGAATCCGCCATGGCGGTAAAGATTGCGGGACGCTATCGTGGGCGCGTGATCGCGTGGACGCGACGGAGGCTCGTGCCGGGGACGGCGCTGGCGCTCGCCACAATCGGGCCGCTCGCGTCCGGCCTGGGCGGCGGACCGAGCCTCGCGCGGGCCGACGGCATCATGCTCGTCGAGGCCGGCGCGTTCTGGATGGGGCGGGACGCGGGCGCCCCGGACGAGGCGCCCCGGCACCGCGTCTACGTCCGCGACTTCTGGCTCGAGCGCGACAAGGTCACCAACCGGGAGCTCGCGGAGTTCCTCGACGCGCGCGGGCTCCGCAGCCCCGAGGGCGCGCGGTACGTCGAGCCGGACGACCCCGACATCCGGATCCACCGGCGCGACGGCCAGCTCATCGCCGACGCCGGCTTCGAGGCGCATCCCGCGGTGGCGGTGTCCTGGTTCGGCGCGCGCGACTACTGCCTCTGGCGCGGCCGGCGGCTGCCCACCGAGGCCGAGTGGGAGAAGGCGGCCACCGAGCCGACCGGGGTGCAGGATCTGCTCGGCAGCCTCCGGGAGTGGACGGGCTCCGCGTACCGGCCCTACCCGTACCGCGCCGACGACGGGCGCGAGCAGGCCGCGCTCGACGAGGGCCGGGTGGTCCGCGGCGCGAGCCTCGACGACCCCGCGGACGCACACCGCGTGACGATCCGCCGGGTCTCCTCGTATGATGGAGGGCGTGGCGGGCTGGCCCGCGGTCACCCCCACACCGGCTTTCGCTGCGCCACCTCGGAGGACCTGGGAGGACGATGACGTCATGAGAGGCCTGATGATGGACTACCCCCTGACCCTCACCCAGTTCTTCGAGCGCACGCGGCGGCTCTTCCACCGCAAGCGCATGGCGACGCGGGT
>DASZJM010000186.1:0-5134 GCA_035948165.1 Candidatus Methylomirabilota bacterium | reverse complement strand
GGTAGAAGCGCAGCGCGTTGTCGCCCAGCACCTTCCGCCGCGCCTCGGCGGGCAGGGGCGCCAGACGTTCGCGCAGCTCGCGGACCACTCCCATCGACGCGTCGATGTGCGGGTAGTCCGAGGCCCAGATGAAGTAGTCGGCGCCCAGGTGCTCGACCATCTGGGCGGTGAGCGACTCGTCCGGGTCGGCCGAGATCAGGCACTGACGGAAGAAGTACTCGCTGGGCGCCATGCGGATCGGCGTCCGGTGCGCCATCACCCGGTGCTTGTGGTCCAGCCGGTCGAGCCACGACGCGATCCAGTTCGACCCCGCCTCCAGGACCGCGCATTTCAGGCGCGGGTAGCGCTCGAACATGCCGGAGGCGAGCATCTGGGTGAAGGCCGCCATCACGTCGATGGCGAGGAAGGCGAAGCCGAACAGGCCGTCCGAGGGGTCGTAGCGCTGCCAGGGGCGGAACCACTGGCGGTCGCGCACCACCACGTGGAACGCGATCGGCATCTCGAGATCCTGCACCGTCTCCCAGAAGCGCGCGAACGCGGGATCGTCGAAGTGCCGCCCGCCGCGGGCCGCCACGTCCGGCGAGAGGAAGACGCCCACGCACCCTTCCGCGCGTGCCCGCTTCGTCTCCTCCACTGCACCCTCGGGGTCGAGGAGGGAGATGTGCGCCACCGGGTGGAGGCGCGCGCGATCGGTCTGGCAGAACTCGACCAGCCACCGGTTGTAGGCGCGTGTGTAGGCGGTGGCCAGCCCGGGATCGGTGACGTGGCCCTCCCAGCAGATGCCGATGGTCGGATAGAGCAGGACGCTGTCGATGCCCTCGGCGTCCATCACCGCGAGGCGCGCGTGCGGATCGTAGCCGCCGGCCGGGCTGCCCTCCGCGTAGGTGACCTGGCCCCGGGTGAGCAGGCGCTCGGTGTCCATCTCGATGCCGCCGAGCGAGCCGAGCTGCCCGCGCAGGGTCTTGAGCGATCGGCCGTCGATGAGCAGGACCTCGAAGCCCTCGGCATCCGTATCGATCCGGATGGCGCGGTCCCGATACGAGGGATCGATGTACCGGAGCCAGGTGTCGGCGGGCTCCAGCACGTGCCCGTCGGCGTCGACGACTCGTCCGGTTGGCTCGTCAGCCATGAGGAGACCGATACTGCACGGAGGCCCAGCCCGCGTCAAGGCGGCGATGACATCAGCTCCGTGGCGGGCCACGCGGCGGAGCAGCTCACCCCGAGGCACCGCCCCGCGCCGGCCTGTCCTATACTTGCCCGGTCGGTGATCGGGCTCTGACTGGCCGCGACAAGTGGAGGAAGCGCGACGTGACGGTCGCCCGGACGCTCCGTGAGATTCGCCGCCAGGGCCTGATCTACGCCGGACTCGCCCCGTTCGTGGTGATCGCGCTATTTCCCATCTGCTGGATGGCGATCACCGCCTTCAAGCAGGAAGCGGACCTCTACCGGATGGACGTGTCCCCGTTCTGGTTTCACCTGTCGCCAACCCTCGAGCACTTCACGCGCCTCTTCACGCGGACGTACTTCACCGCGCAGCTCCTCAACACCGTGCAGCTGGCGGTCTACGTGGTCGCCCTCACCATGCTGATGGCGGTGCCTGCCGGGTATGCCCTCGCGCGCTTGCGATTGCCGGGGGCCGAGAACCTCGGCATTGCCATCTTCATGACCTATCTCGTCCCGCCCATCATCCTCTTCATCCCGCTGGCGCGCGTGGTGGGCGTGCTCGGGCTGTTCGACTCGTGGTGGGCGCTCGTGGTCGTGTACCCGGGCTTCACCATCCCGTTCTGCACCTGGAAGATGATGGGCTACTTCAAGACCGTGCCCCTGGAGGTGGAGGAGGCGGCGTGGCTGGACGGCTGCAGCCGGATCGGCGGACTCTACCGCATCGTGCTGCCGGTGAGCCGGCCCGGCGTTGCGATCTCGGCGATCTTCGCGTTCTCGCTCGCGATGCAGGAGTATCTCTACGCCGTCGCCTACGTGGCGCCGTGGAGCGAGAAGGTGGTGACGGTCGGGCTCGCGACCGCCTTGATCCGCGGGGACATCTTCTTCTGGGGCTCGTTGATGGCGGGGGCCCTGGTCGTGGGGCTGCCCATCGCGCTCCTCTACAGCCTCGTCCTCGACCAGTTCATCGAGGGCTTCACCGGCGTCGGGACCAGCCCGTAATCCTCCTCCTCCCCGCTGCGGCGGACCGTGACCCACAAAATCGAGCCCCTTATACTGGACCTCGAAGTTGGTGGCCAAGGTTCGAGTGATCAGGGGGGCTCGACCATGACGCGTTCAGGCTGTGCATCGAGCCCGGCCGCGCAGCCGAGCGCAAACCTGGGCCGAGCAACAGACCGGGACGGCTACGACCGCGCCTTCTCGGCGTGCATGAGTGGCCGAGGCTACACGGTCCGCTGAGTGCGGCGGGCGTGGGCGCCGACGTCCCCCGGCACTTCAGGCCCGGCGTACACCGGTGGTGGGGACTGTCCGCGTTTCTCGTCGTCCTGATCTTCGTGGGTCCGGTGCGGGCTGGGCACGCGGTAGACTGCTCCGAGCGATTCCCGGTCGGATTGTTCGCTCTCACCCAGAAAGACGCCGCGCTTCTCAGTACCAACCTGAGCGGATTCTCGGTCGTTCATATCCTCAAGAAGCCGCTCCCGATGAGGTTGTCTGGGTCCGAGGACCCCTGTGAGTTCGTCTATGGGTTCGACGTCTTCGAGTTCACGCGCGCGTCAACGCCGGGAGCCCTGGTCGCGGGATGCGCCGGCGACTTCAGAGGCAACGGCTCACGAGACTATGTGGTCCTGCTCCGGCGGGAGACCGATGGACGCTACGTTCCTCACGTGTTTCTGGCCCGGGACCGCGCGTTCGACGTCGTGGCCCTGGAGGGGCGCGCTACCGATGACTCGGGCTGGTTTGGTCCCTTTTGCCAACCGAAGCCGCGAGCCGGGACCTTTCAGGTGCCGGATTTCGAAGGGACGGGGGAGAGAGTCCGGATTCCGGTCGTCGGCGATCTGTTCACGGTGGGGTGGTGGACCTACTACTGGCGTCCTGACCTCGGGCGATTTGATGCGATATTGACGACGGATTGAGATGGTCCGCCTCGCGGATCAGGATGCGAGGCCGGCGGGTCGGTGTCCGGGGCGGAGCGGGCCCTGATGATGCGGTGGCGCCGCCCGCCGCGATCGCATAGAATCCCGCGCATCCGGTGAAGGGAGCCGCGACGTGCCCAGGATCAACGAGGCGTTCCTGAACCTGAAGGCGAGCTATCTCTTCGCCGAGGTCAAGCGCCGGACCCAGGCGCATCGCGACGCGCACCCCGGCGTGCGCTTGATCGACCTCGGCATCGGCGACGTCACCCTGCCGCTCCCGGAGGTGGTGGTCCAGGCGCTCGTGGAGGCCACGCGGGAGCAGGCGCGGGCCGAGACCCTCAAGGGCTACGGGCCCTACGTGGGCTACGAGTTCCTGCGCGCGGCGATCGCGGCGCACGACTTCGGCGCCCGCGGCGTGAAGCTCGGGGCGGACGAGATCTTCGTCAGCGACGGCGGCAAGAGCGACGCGGCCAACATCCAGGAGCTGTTCGCGACGGACGCGGTGGTGGCCCTGATGGATCCCGCGTATCCGGTCTACGCCGACGCCAACGTGATGGCGGGGCGCTCTGGCCCCGCGGACGCGAGCGGCCGCTACCCGGGCTTCGTGTACCTGCCGTGCACCGCCGAGAACGACTTCCAGCCGGAGCTGCCCGACCGGCACGTCGACCTCATCTACCTGTGCTACCCCAACAACCCCACCGGGGCGGTGATGACGCGCGCGGCGCTCCGGCGCTGGGTCGACTACGCGCGCGCCCAGGAGGCGGTGATCGTCTACGACGCCGCCTACGAGGCGTACATCCGGGATCCCGAGCTCCCGCACTCGATCTACGAAGTCGAGGGGGCGCGCGAGGTGGCGATCGAGTCGCGCAGCTTCTCGAAGAACGCCGGGTTCACCGGGCTGCGCATGGCCTACACCGTCGTGCCGCGCGAGGTGCAGGGCCGCACCGGGACGGGGGATCGAGTGAGCCTGAACCAGCTCTGGCTGCGGCGCCAGTCGACGAAGTCGAACGGGCCGCCGTACGTGGTCCAGCGGGCGGCCGCGGCGGTCTACACCCCGGAGGGCGGCAAGCAGGTGCGCGGGCTGATCGATCAGTACATGGAGAACGCGCGCGTCCTCCGGGAGGGCCTGGAGCGGGCCGGGCTCACCGTGTACGGCGGCCGCAACGCCCCCTACATCTGGATCCGCACGCCGGCCGGCGTGTCGTCGTGGGACTTCTTCGACCGGCTCCTGGCCGAGGCCAACGTGGTGGGGGTGCCGGGCGCAGGCTTCGGCCCGAGTGGGGAGGGCTACTTCCGCGTGACCGCGTTCGGCTCGCTCCCCGACAGTGTCGAGGCGGTCGAGCGGATCGCGAGCCGGCTCGTGCGGTCCTAGCGGGCGGAGCCGGCTCCGCTCATGAGCGCCTTGGCCTCCGTGAACGACTCCGTCGCCTCCTCCGGCAGGCCCTGCCGCAGGTAGAGGTCGCCGAGCAGGAAGTGGAGGGTGGGCTCGTCCGGGTGCCGGACGATCTCCTCGGCGAGGGCGAGCCGGGCGTCGTGGAGCAGGCCGTGGCTGGCCAGGAGCCCGGCCCGGAGCTCCGCGAGCGTGGGGGGAGGCGGCGGTGCGGCGGCGAGCGCCTCGTCCAGCTCTTGCAGCTCACGGCGAATCGTCTGGGCGTCGGTCGGGTTGACGAGCTCGAACCATACTTCCTGGGCCGGCGACAGCGAGGCCGGCTGGACCTGGAATCTGTACCGCACGCCGGCCAGCAGCGGGGGAGCGGTCCTCGGGTATTCGAAGCGTGCGGCCGCGAGATTCGTGCGCTCGAGCACGAGGCCGGCGGGTCCCACGATGCGAACCGTGACGGGTGACGATCGGCCCCCGCGCCATTCGAAGACCAGCGAATCGGGAAGCACGGGACCATTGCGGGGGGTCAGGATCGCCGGCGGCTTCATCCCGGCGCGAGTGCCCAGGATCCCGAGCGGGAGCTCCCTCGGCGTCGCCGACAGGAAGTTGAAGCTCGCCTCGAGGATCCGCAATCCCTTGCTCACCGGGCCGGGCTCCACGACCGGAGCGGCGGTGACGC
>DASZJM010000185.1:0-13088 GCA_035948165.1 Candidatus Methylomirabilota bacterium | reverse complement strand
GCCCGCCGCGCTCGACCGCGGAGGCGATCAGCCGCGCGGCCGGCTCCTCCTCGGTCACGTCGCCGACCACGCCGGTCGCCCGACCGCCTTGGCCCACGATGCGGGCCACCACGCGCTCGAGCCCGGGCGCGTCCACGTCGCCGAGGATCACGGTGGCGCCCTCGCCGGCCAGGCGCTCCGCGATCGCGCGGCCGAGTCCGTTCGCCGCGCCGGTCACCACCGCCACCTTGTCGTCGAGTCGGGCCATGGCGGGCACATTACCATGCCGCCTGAGGTAAAATCCCCCCGCCAGCTCTCGATCCCCAGGAGGATTCGACCCGATGCCGACCCGTCGTGACCTGCTCAAGCAAGCCGGGGCCGCCGCCGCGCTCGCCGCCCTCCACCCGGTCGCCGCGCGCGGCCAGGCCCGGAAGCCGACGCTCACCATCGGCTACCCGTCGACCCCGGAGACGATCGACCCGCACCAGTTCCGCTCGGTGCTGAGCGGCTCGATCATCGGCCTCATGGGCGAGGGCCTGCTCACCCGCGATCCCCAGACCATGGAGATCAAGCCGCTCCTCGCGGAGTCGGTAAAGAACCTCAATCCGAACACGTGGGAAGTGAAGCTCCGCCGCGGGGTCAAGTTCCACAACGGGGAGGACTTCAACGCGGACTCGGTCAAGTTCACGATCGAGCGCGCGATCGGCTCCAAGCTCAACACCCTGGCCAAGCTGACCTGGCCCCCGTCCTTCGGCCAGGAGGTGGTGATCGTCGATCCCTACACCGTGAGGATCGTCACCAAGGTGCCGGACCCGATGGTGCCGAGCCGGCTCGCGGCCGAATCCATGAACATCGCCCCCGCCCGCGGGCTCGCCGAGTACAAGGAGAAGTTCGTCACCGACCGCTTCGTCGGCACCGGCCCGTTCAAGTTCGTCGAGCACGTGGTGGGCGACCGCGTCGTCGTCGAGGCCAATCCCGCCTACTGGGGCCCGAAGCCGGCGTCGCCGCGCATCGTGATCCAGGTCATCCCGGACTCGGCGACGCGGCTGGCCGCGCTCCAGCGCGGCGACGTGGACGTGATGCTGAACCTCCCGTTCCCGCTCGCGCCCACCGTGGAGTCGGACCCGAACCTCCGCGTCTACTCCGAGCTCTCCTCGCTCACCCACGGCATCCTGCTCAACGTCCGCGAATCCGCGCCGCTCAAGGACCGGCGGGTGCGCCAGGCCCTCAACATGGCGGTGGACCGGGC
Source organism: Candidatus Methylomirabilota bacterium (assembly GCA_035948165.1). Classification (GTDB taxonomy): domain Bacteria; phylum Methylomirabilota; class Methylomirabilia; order Rokubacteriales; family CSP1-6; genus CAMLFJ01. The sequence continues at coordinate 11,860 of DASZJM010000185.1, read as the reverse complement.
CGCGATCCTCAAGGGCCTCTACTCCGGGCGCGGGCAGTTCTTGAACACCGTCACCGGGAAGAACGTGGCCAACACCGTCGACCCCGGCGCCTATCCCTACGATCCGGCGCGCGCCAAGGCCCTGCTCGCGGAGGCGGGCTTCGGTCAGGGCTTCGAGATGACGCTGTGGCAGTCGATCGGCCGCTGGGTGCTCGCGGAGGAGACCGCCCAGGTCATCGCGGGCTACTGGGACAAGGTCGGGGTCCGCACCAAGGTGCAGGTGCTCGAGTGGGCCGAGTTCAACAAGCGCTCCGCCGCGGGCGCCCACAAGGACTGCTTCTACTACGCGTTCATCAACGGCACGTGGGACGCCTCCTACACCGTGCAGCGCTTCAAGCCCGACTTCCAGACCTTCCGCTACTTCGACGCCTCCGGTGACCTGCTCAAGACCATCGAGGAGTACGAGCGCACCTTCGATCCCAAGCGGCGCAAGGAGCTGGGGGCGAAGGCCCTGACCGGCCTGCACGACGAGGCGGTGTGGCTCTTCCTCTGGCAGCTCGACGAGCTCTTCGGCGTCACCCGGAAGGTCAAGGGCTTCAAGATGCGCCCGGACAACGTGCTCTGGATGCGCGACACCTACGTGGAGGCCTGAAGCGCTCCCGTTCCTCCTGCGCCGGCTCGGCCACGCCGCGGTGGTGGCCGTCGGGGTCTCGCTCGTGGTCTTCGCGCTGGTCCACCTCTCGGGGGACCCGGTGCTGCTGATGGTCTCGAGCGACGCGCCCCCCGACGTGGTGGCCACCACGCGCCACGCCCTCGGGTTCGATCGCCCGCTCCGCGAGCAGTTCGTCGACTACGTCACGCGGGCCGCGCGCGGCGACCTCGGGGTGTCCTTGCGGAGCAACCTGCCGGTGGCCACCCTGATCCAGCAGCGCCTGCCCGCCACCGTCGAGCTGACCCTCGCCGCGCTGCTGATCGCGGTGGTGGTGGCGATCCCCGCCGGCATCGTCTCCGCGGTCAAGCGCGGCTCCGCCCTGGACCGCCTCGCCATGGTGGGCGCGGTGGCGGGCCAGGCCGTCCCCATCTTCTGGCTCGCCCTGCTGCTGATCGCGTTCTTCGGCGTCTACCTGCGCTGGCTGCCCGTCTTCGGCCGCGGCTCGCTCGCCCACCTGGTGCTGCCCGCGGTGAGCCTCTCGACCGTGATCCTGGGCCGCCTGGCCCGCCTCGTCCGCTCGTCGATGCTGGAGGTCCTCGGCCAGGACTACGTGCGCACCGCGCGCGCCAAGGGCGTGAGCGAGGTGCGGGTGCTCGCGGGGCACGCGCTCAAGAACGCGGCGATCCCGATCGTCACCCTGCTCGGGCTGCAGTTCGCCCAGCTCCTGGGCGGCGCGGTGGTGACCGAGACCATCTTCGCGTGGCCGGGCATCGGGCGACTGGTGGTGGAGGCAATCTTCAACCGCGACTTCCCGGTGGTGCAGGGCGTGGTCCTGGTGGTCTCGCTGATCTTCGTGGCGGTCAATCTATTGGTGGACCTGGCCTACGCCGCGCTCGATCCGCGCATCCGCACCGAGGCCGCCTGATGCGCCGCGACTGGGCCTTCTGGCTCTCCGCCGCCGCCCTCGGCCTCATCCTGGTCTCCGCGCTCTTCGCGGAGCGCCTCGCGCCCTACGGCCCCAACGAGCAGGACGTCCTCCAGCGCCTGCAACCCCCGGATCCGGCCGCCCACGTGCTCGGCACCGACGAGGTCGGGCGCGACATCCTGAGCCGTCTCATCTACGGCGCGCGGATCTCGCTCCTGGTGGGGGTGATCGCGGTCGGCCTCTCCTGCCCGCTCGGGGTGCTGGTGGGCCTGGTGGCGGGCTACGCGGGCCGGCGAGTCGACTCGGTGCTGATGCACGTCACCGACATCCAGCTCGCGATCCCGACGATCCTGCTCGCGATCGCGGTGGTAGCGGTGCTCGGCCCCGGCCTGCCCAACGTGATCCTCACCCTGAGCGTGACCGGCTGGACCCTCTACGCCCGCCTGGTGCGGGGCGAGACCCTCGCGGTGAAGACGCGCGACTTCGTGCAGGCCGCGCGGGCCAATGGGGCGGGCGACGTGCGCATCATGGCCCGCCACGTGCTGCCCAACGTGATCTCGCCGGTGATCGTGGTGGCGGTGTTCGCGGTGGCCAACATGATCATCCTGGAGGCCACGCTCTCGTTCCTGGGGCTCGGGGTCGAGCCGAGCGTGGTCACGTGGGGGCGCATGCTGAACGGGGGGCGGCTCTACCTCCGCACCGCGTGGTGGCTCACCGCCTTCCCCGGCCTCGCGATCTTCGTCACGGTGCTGGCGGTGAACCTGCTCGGCGACCACCTGCGCGACTGGCTCGACCCGCGCCTGCGCAACTCCCTCGGCTCCGCCGTCTGAGGCGGCGGAAAGGGGCCGGCCCTACCGGTCGAAGATGGCCTCCGGGATCAGGGCCGAGACCACGTAGTTCGGCACGTCGACCACGTTGCTGACCCGCAGGTCGACCGCCACGCTCGAGATCACGTAGGCCTGCTCGCGCGTCCAGCCGCGCTCCTGCAGGAGATCGATCATGTTGAGGAGCGCGTTGCGGCAGGCCAGGGTCAGGTTCTCGCCCTCGTTCACCCCGTCGTCGCGGATCGGCATCCCGGTGGCGGCGAGGAAGCGCTTCGGGGCAGCCCACTCGGGCGGCGCGAAGTAGTCGCGGTGGCGGAAGCGCGGGCCGCGGGCGAGGCTCTTGCCCGCCCCCTTGATCACCTTGAACTTCACCACCGCGGTGGCGCCCATCTCGACCGCGGTCACGCACACCTCACCGTCGCCCTGGGCGAAGTGGCCGTCCCCTACCGAGAACAGCGCACCCTCCACCGCGACCGGGAGCTGGAGCGTGCTGCCCTTGGTGATCTGCTTGACGTCCATGTTCCCGCCGTTCTCGCGCGGCGGAATGGTCCGCAGCCCGTCGGTGGCCGCCGCGCCCTTGCCCGGCACCGCGCCGGCCGGATCCGGCGTCATCACCAGCCCGCCGCGGCTCAGCAGCGCCTGTTCGCGCTTGGCCCACGCGGCCACCTGCTCGCGCGAGGGCGCGACGCCGATGACCCCCATGAACGGGGCGCCGGGGATGCGCACGCCGGGCAGCTCCTTCGAGGTCGCCCAGCCGTCCGCGATGCTCCAGTGCACGAGATACGGCACGGTGTAGAGGTCCCGCAGGAAGCCGAGCCCCGGCACGATGCCGGTGAAGGCGTGCGGCTGCGGCAGGACGTCTACGAACTCGATCTCGAGCAGATCGCCCGGGCGGGCACCCTTCACCAGCACCGGGCCGGTGATCGGATGGATCGCGCCCGCGTCCATGCCGGCCATGCTCGCCGCGGTGGTCGAGGGCCCGAGCTGGCCGTCCACCCCGTCGCGTGTCTCGAGCACGACCTCCTCGCCCTCCTCGGCCTCCAGGATGGGCGGAACGTCCGGATGCCAGCGGTTGTGCCCGGTCTTGGGCTGGTCGATGAGCCGCTTGCCGCGATCGATCTCGACGCTCTTCATGACGACGCCTCCGCGCTCCGGAACGCGCGCCAGCGCTCCTCGGCCTGGGTGAAGCCCGCGCCGCGATCGATCAACGGCAGGTCGCGGGCCCGGCGCGCCCGCTCCTCCTGGGTGGCGGTCTTGTCCACCTCGAGCGTGGCCGAGTCTACCACCACTCCGTAGTCCTCGAGCGCGCCGCGCGCGGTGATGAAGCCGCGCGCCACGTCCTGCCGCACCCGCTCCGGCTCGCGGGCGAGCGGGTCGCCCCAGCCCCCGCCCCCGCACGTCTCGAGGCGCAGGAGATCGCCGCGCTTGAGCACGATGCCGTCGCCCAGCGCGGGAAGCACGCGTTCCTCCGGGGTGTCGGGATTCAGCACGATGCGCCCGGTCCTCCCCGCGCCGCCGCCCGCGACCCCGTAGGGCGCGACCACCGTGTTCTCCATGCGGGTGGCCAGCTCCGCGCGCTCGGCCAGCACGCGCACGTCGCGCACCACCCCGGTGCCGCCGCGATGCAGGCCCGGGCCGCCCGAGTCGGGCCGCACCGCGTAGCGCTCCACCCGCAGCGGGAAGTCGCGCTCCACGTACTCGACCGGGTAGTTCTCCTGGGCGATGTAGTAGATGACGTCGACCCCGTCCGCGAACGGCCGAGCTCCGAGCCCGACGCCCAGCCCCTCGATGCAGAGGATCGGCCGCTGGCGGGCCGCGTCCCACGCGCGGAAGTAGTACAGCACGTACACCGGCGAGCCGGCGGGCACGCGGCCGCCGTTGGCCTGGGCCAGAGTGCCGAAGATGCAGGACATGACCCGGAAGCGGGTGTTGGCCCGCATGCCGAGCGGGGCCGGGAAGCGCGGCTTGAGGATGCTGCCCTCGCGCGCGATCCACTCGTCCAGGTTCGCGAGGAGCCCCTCGTTGACCTCGAGGTCGGCGTCGAGCGACTGCAGATAGCGCCCGAACGCGATCCGCAGCAGCCCGGGATTGGTGGTGAAGTTGATCGGGCCGCGCGCCTGGTCGTCCGAGTGGGAGCCGTCGAGCCGCACGTGGTCCCCGCGGCGCGAGAGGGTGAGGTCGATCCGGTACGGCCGCGCTTCGGTGCCCCCGTCGCTGTCGAGGTAGTCGTGGAAGCGCCACTCCCCCGGCGGGATCAGCTGGAGGAACAGCTCGCGGGCGCGCGCCGCGGTCTGGGCGATGCACTCGTCGAAGGCGGCCAGCACCGTCTCCACCCCGTAGCGGCCGAACAGCTCGCCCAGGCGCGTCTCGGCGAGCTGGCACGAGGCCATCATCGCGCGGGTGTCGCCCTCCACCAGGTCCGGCAGCCGCGAGTTGCGCAGGAAGATGCGGTAGGCCTCCTCGTTGAGCTGCCCCTCGCGGACGATCCGCACCGGAGGCACGAGGACGCCCTCGTGGTAGATCTCGGTGGCGTGCGGCGAGATCGAGCCGGCGCGCAGCCCGCCGATGTCCTGGTAGTGGCCGAAGGTGGTGGAGAACGCGACCAGGCGCCCGGCGTGGAAGATCGGCACCGCGAACACCATGTCCTGGTGGTGCTGGACCGCCCCGTCGGAGATGTACGGATCGTTGAACCAGTAGACGTCGCCCGGGCGCATGGTCTCGAGCGGGTAGACCTTCATGATCGCCTGCAGCATGCCCGGCCCGCTGCCCGAGATGTGACACGCCACGATGCGGCCCGCGGTATCGAAGATGCCGACGAAGTAGTCCTTCTTCTCCTTGATGAAGGGCGACATCGCGCACCGCTCCATCAGGAGCTCCATGTCGCGGATGGCGGAGGCGAGGCTGCCGCGGATGATCTCGAGCGTGATCGGATCGACGCGCGGGCCGGACGATTCAGGCATGGGAGCGCTCCGGACGGGACGAGAGCGGCAGAATGGCGGTGCTCGGGTGAGCGGCGGCGCGCATCGCGGTCAAGGGTGCGCCAGCCGGCCCCGCTTTGTCAACGCGACGGGGCCCTCAGGGCCCGCGGACGACGCCGTACGGGTGGTCAGAATGAGGCGCGCGTAACCTCCTATCCCTGTGGTACAATTCGACCCTCGGCAGCGGTGCCGACACCCCACTTCCCCAGCCGAGAATACGCAGCGGAAGGATCAGGCACGCATGGCCATCAGCCCCAAGATGCTCGCCGTTCTCCAGAAGGTCGACGCCATCCGCGAAGCGCACTTCGCCCGACTTCGCGAGCGTGGCAAGCAGGAGGCCGACACGAAGGCCCGCGCGAAGGCGGAGCAGGAGAAGCGCAAGAAGCCGCCCCTGCCGAAGGCGACGCGCCGCGCGCGGTAGCGAAAAAAAGAGCCCGAAGGGGCGGCCGCGTCCCGCGCGGACCCGTCCCCTTCGGGCGAAGGCTTGGCGCTACTGCAGCCGCTCAGCGCCAGCCGTGATGGTGATGCCAGCCCCCACCCACGGGGACGGGCAGGATGCAGGCTTGGGTTCCGAAGGTGACCGCCAGAAGCAACAGCACGATCTTCACATAGCGCATAGGGCACCTCCTCGACCATGAGACGGCCGAGGCCGGCCGCGCATTCCCCCACCCCAGCCTACCCCGGCGCGCGCTCCAGCAGGATGTGGCCCCCCGCCTCGACGCGGGCCCGGAAGCCCGGGGCGATCAGCGGGGTGGCGTCGCTCTGCTCGACGATGGCGGGCCCGAAGAGGACGAGGCCGGGCGCGAGGCGGTCGCGCGCGTAGGACGGCGTGTCGACGAAGCCCACGCCGCGGAAGTAGACCGGGCGGCTCCCGGTGCGCGCCGAGGCGAGGCCGCCGCCACTTGCCGCGGGCGGGCGCGTCTCCCGGCGCGGCAGCGCGCCGACCGCGGTGAGGCGCAGGTTCACGAGCTCCACCGGGGCCGACGGCAAGTCGTAGCTGTAGAGCCGGCGATGCTCGGCGTGGAACGTGGCGGTCAAGGCCTGCAGCCGGGCCGCGGTGATCGGCCCCTCCCCGATCGGACAGGTCAGCTCGAAGCTCTGGTGCTCGTAGCGCAGATCAGCGGCCCGCTCGAAGCGCCGCCGCTCGGGCGGCACCTGCTCGCCCGCGAGCCAGCCCTGGGCCTGGCGCTCGAGCTCGGCCCACGCGGCCTCGAGCCTCGCCACCTGCGCCCCGGCCCCCGCGAGCCGCCGCTCCCCGACGCCGACCGTCTTCACGAAGGTGGCGCGGATGTCGGTGTCGAGCAGGCCCCACGTCGAGAGCACGCCGGGCCGCGGCGGCACGACCACCGTCGGGATGTCGAGCAGCTCGGCCAGCCGGCACGCGTGGAGCGGCCCCGCCCCGCCGAAAGCCACCAAGGCGAACCGGCGCGGATCGTGGCCGCGCCCCACCGATACGGTGCGGATGGCGCGCGCCATGGCGTTGTCGATGATCTCCACGACGCCGGCGGCGGCCTCCTCGACGTCGAGGCCGAGCGGCCGGCCGATGCGCGCGGCGATGGCGGCGCGCGCGGCGGCCACGTCGAGCGGCAGCTCCCCGCCCAGCAGCGCGGGCGGGATGCGCCCCAGCACCAGGTGCGCGTCGGTGACGGTGGGCTCGGTGCCGCCGCGCCCGTAGCAGACCGGACCCGGCTCGGCGCCCGCGCTGCGCGGGCCCACCGTGAGGCGTCCCGCGCTGGTCACCGCCGCGATCGATCCGCCCCCCGCCCCGATGGTGTGGATGTCCACGATCGGGAGCTTGAGCGGGAAGGGCCCGATCATGCCGTCCTTGGTGACCTCGGGCCGCCCGTCCCGCACCAGGCAGATATCGGCGCTGGTGCCGCCCACGTCGATCGAGATGATGTCCCCGAAGCCCGCCGCGCGGCCCACGCTCACCGCGCCCACCACCCCCGCGGCCGGCCCGGAGAGCACGGTCTGCACCGGCTGGCGCACGCAGGTGGCCGCGCTGGTCACGCCGCCGTCGGACTTCATGATCAGGAGCGGGGCCTGCACGCCCTCGCCGTCGAGGGCCTCGCGCAGCACGCTCACGTAGCGGCTCACCGGCGGCATCACCGCCGCGTTGAGCGAGGTGGCCATCGTCCGCTCGAACTCGCGGAACTGGGGGAGCACCTCCGACGAGAGCGAGACCAGCACGCCGGGGTACTCCTCGGCGAGGATCGCCTGCATGCGCTGCTCGTGGACGGGATTGGCGTAGGCGTGCAGGAACACCACCGCCACCGCGGGCACACCGATCTGCGCGAGCTGCCGCGCGAGCGCGCGGGCCGCCGCCTCGTCGAGCGGGGTGAGGACGGAGCCGTCGACGTCGAGACGCTCTCGCACCTCGAAGACGCGCTCGGGGGTGATGGGCCGCATGGGCTTGGACCAGCCGTACAGATTGCCGTGGCGGGGGATGTCATGGCGGCCGATCTCGAGCACGTACTTGAAGCCGGCGGTCGTGACGAGCGCGGTCGGCGGCGTCTTGCCCTCGAGGATCGCGTTGGTCGCGGTGGTGGTGCCGTGGAAGACGCGCAGCACGTCGGCGGGGGCGCGCCCGGCCAGGGCCAGGACCTTCCGGACCGCGGTGATGAACCCGGTGGAGAGATCGCCCGGAGTGGAGGGCGTCTTGGCGACCCAGAGCGCTCCGGTGGCCGCGTCGGTGAACGTGATGTCGGTGAAGGTCCCGCCGACGTCGATCGCGAGCGTACAGGTCTTGGGCACGGGCCCGGCTATTCTAGACCGGCCGGCCGTCCCGGGAAAGATGCCCGGCCCCTGCCAAGCCTGGAGGCGTCTGCTACACTTCCCCTAGCCGACTCAAGCGGCGCGGACTTCCGAGCCCGGCGCCGCTTCGTCGTCTAACAACATGGAATTCAAAGACTATTACAAGACGCTCGGGGTCGACCGGGGCGCGGACGACAAGGCGATCAAGGCCTCCTACCGGAAGCTCGCCCGCAAGTACCACCCCGACGTCAACAAGGGCAACGCCGACCGCTTCAAGGAGATCAACGAGGCCTACACGGTCCTCTCCGATCCCGAGAAGCGCAAGCGCTACGACACGCTCGGGCCCGACTGGGAGCGCTACGCCCAGGCCGGCACCGGCGCGTCGGCGGGCGGCCGCTCGCCGTTCGAGGGACGGCCCGGCGGCGGTCCCCCCGGCGGCGGTCCCAATGTTCGCTTCACCCAGGAAGGCGACCTGGGCGGGTTCTCCGACTTCTTCCGCACCATCTTCGGGGGCGACATGGGCGGGTTCCGCCGAGGCGAGCCGGGGGGTGGGCGCACCGAGTATGAGTTCTCCGACCTGGGCGACCTCGGCGGCGGCATGGGCGGTCCCTCGCGCGGCAGCGACGTCGAGGCGGGGATCGAGCTGACGCTTGAGGAAGCCTTCGCGGGCGCCCGGAAGACCATCGCGCTCGAGCTCGACGAGCCGTGCCCGCAGTGCGGCGGCTCCGGCAACGTGGGCGGCCGGCCCTGCCCGCGCTGCCACGGCAGCGGCTGGGCCAAGGCCACGCGCAACCTCGACGTGAAGATCCCGGCCGGCGTCGAGACCGGGTCGCGGGTGCGGGTGGCGGCCGGCGGGCCGGGCGGCGGGCGCGGCGATCGCAGCGACCGGGGCGACCTCTACCTGCGGGTGACGGTGACCCCCGACCCCCGGTTCGAGCGCAAGGGCGATGACCTGCACGTCGACCTGCCGGTCCCGGTGACGGTGGCGGCCCTGGGCGGCGAGATCTCGGTGCCGACCCTCAAGGGCCAGGTATCGATGAAGATCCCGCCCGAGACCTCGAGCGGCAAGGTGTTCCGGCTTCGCGGCTACGGCATGCCGCACCTCAAGGGCGGCGGGGCCGGCGACGAGATGGTGAAGGTTCAGATCGTGATTCCGAGTGGGCTCAGCCCGAGGGAGAAGGAGCTCTACCAGGAGCTGAAGACGCTCAGAGCGGAGACCAACTGAGATGAGGCTAGACAAGCTGACCGTCAAGGCCCAGGAGGCGATCCAGGCCGCGCAATCGCTGGCCGACCAGGGCAATCATCAAGCGATCGAGCCCGAGCACCTGCTGCTCGCGCTCCTGCAGCAACAGGAGGGCGTGGTGGGCCCGCTGCTGGGCAAGCTCGGGGCGCGCCCGGAGACGCTCGCCCGCCAGGTCCAGGCGGAGGTGGACAAGCTGCCCACCGTCCGCGGGGGCGGCGGCCGGCAGTACGCCTCGCAGCGCTTCGAGGGTGTGATCAACCGCGCCCGCGAGGAGGCCGAGCGCCTCAAGGACGAGTACGTCTCCACCGAGCACCTCCTGATCGGCATCGCCCAGGAGAAGGGCGGCGCCAGCGCGCGCCTGCTCGCCGCGGCGGGGGTGACCCCGGAGGCGATCTATCGCTCGCTGGTGGAGGTGCGCGGCTCCCAGCGCGTCACCGACCCGAACCCGGAGGACAAGTACCAGGCGCTCCAGCGCTACTCCAAGGACCTCACCGACCTGGCCCGCAAGGGCAAGCTCGACCCGGTCATCGGCCGCGACGAGGAGATCCGCCGCGTGGTCCAGGTGCTCTCGCGCCGGACCAAGAACAACCCGGTGCTCATCGGCGAGCCCGGGGTGGGCAAGACCGCGATCGTCGAGGGTCTCGCCCAGCGCATCGTCGCCGGCGACGTGCCGGAGGGGCTCAAGAACAAGCGGCTGGTCGCGGTCGACATCGGGGCGATGGTGGCGGGCGCGAAGTACCGGGGCGAGTTCGAGGACCGCCTGAAGGCGGTGCTGCGCGAGATCACCGAGTCCAACGGCGAGATCATCTGCTTCATCGACGAGCTGCACACCCTGGTGGGCGCGGGGGCGGCGGAGGGCGCGGTCGACGCGGCCAACATGCTGAAGCCGGCCCTGGCCCGGGGCGAGCTGCGCTGCGTGGGCGCCACCACGCTCGACGAGTACCGCAAGCACATCGAGAAGGACCCCGCGCTCGAGCGGCGCTTCCAGCCGGTGATAGTGCGCGAGCCCTCGGTGGAGGACACCATCGCGATCCTGCGCGGCCTCAAGGAGAAGTACGAGGTCCACCACAAGGTGAAGATCAAGGACGCGGCCCTGGTGGCGGCGGCGGTGCTCTCGCACCGCTACATCGCGGACCGCTTCCTGCCCGACAAGGCCATCGACCTGATCGACGAGGCCTCCTCCCGGCTGCGCATCGAGATCGACTCGATGCCCGCGGAGCTGGACGAGATCCGGCGCCGCATCATGCAGCTGGAGATCGAGCGGGTCTCGGTGGCCCGCGAGTCCGACGAGCTCTCGCGCGAGCGGCTGGCCCGGCTCGACTCCGAGCTGGCCGAGCTGCGCGAGAAGTCCTCCCGGCTCCAGAGCCAGTGGCAGGCCGAGAAGGCCGCGATCATGACCATCGGCAAGATCAAGGAGGAGGGGGAGGCGGCGCGGGCCGCGATGGCCGACGCCGAGCGCCGCGGGGACCTCCAGAAGGCGGCCGAGCTGCGCTACGGGACCCTGATGACGATCGACAAGCGCCTCGAGGCCGAGAACGCGCGGCTGCACGAGCTGCAGAAGGGCGGCCGCATGCTCAAGGAGGAAGTCGACGAGGAGGACGTGGCCGAGACGGTGGCCAAGTGGACCGGCATCCCGGTCACCCGGCTCCTCGAGGCCGAGGTGCAGAAGCTCGTGAAGATGGAGGAGCGGCTGGGCGAGCGGGTGGTGGGCCAGCACGAGGCGATCGTGGCGGTCTCGAACGCGGTGCGCCGAGCCCGCTCCGGGCTCTCCGACCCCAACCGCCCCATCGGCTCCTTCCTGTTCCTGGGCCCGACCGGGGTGGGCAAGACCGAGCTGGCGCGCGCGCTCGCCGAGTTCCTCTTCGACGACGAGCGGGCCATGATCCGGATCGACATGTCCGAGTACATGGAGAAGCACACGGTGGCCCGCCTCATCGGGGCACCCCCGGGCTACGTGGGCTACGACGAGGGCGGCCAGCTCACCGAGGCGGTGCGCCGCCGGCCCTACTCGGTGATCCTCTTCGACGAGATCGAGAAGGCCCACGGCGACGTGTTCAACGTGCTGCTCCAGGTGCTGGACGACGGCCGCCTCACCGACGGCCAGGGCCGCACGGTGGATTTCCGCAACACGGTGGTCATCATGACCTCGAACCTGGGCAGCCAGTTCTTCCGCGAGGAGAATGATCCGGCGCGGGTGCGCGGGCTCATCATGGACCTGCTCAAGCAGGCCCTGCGGCCCGAGTTCCTGAACCGCATCGACGAGACGGTGATCTTCCAGCCGCTCGGCCGGGAGGAGATCGCCTCGATCGTGGAGATCCAGGCCCGGCACCTGGTGAAGCGCCTGGCCGACAAGCGCATCACCCTGGACCTGACCACGGCGGCGCGGGAGCTGCTGGCGCGCGAGGGATACGACCCGGTCTACGGGGCGCGGCCGCTCAAGCGCACCATCCAGCGGATGATCCAGGACCCACTCGCGCTGGAGCTGCTCAACGGGACCTTCGGCGA
>DASZJM010000184.1:0-6799 GCA_035948165.1 Candidatus Methylomirabilota bacterium | reverse complement strand
CTTCACCGACGGCCACACGAAGCTGGGCGTGGTGGCAGGCGATCACGCCGCGATCGTCTGGCCGCTGCTCTGCGGGATGGCCAAGGCCAAGTACTACCTGCTGACCAGCGACTTCATCGACGGCCGCGAGGCCGAGCGCATAGGCCTGGTCAGCCTGTGCGTGCCGCCCGCGGAGGTGCTGCCGAAGGCCTTCGAGGTGGCCGACAAGCTCGCCACCGGGGCGCAGCAGGCTATTCGCTGGACCAAGCGCTCGCTGAACAACTGGCTGCGCATGGCCGGGCCGATCTTCGATCAGTCCATCGCGCTCGAGATGCTCACCTTCATGGACGAGGACGTGCGCGAGGGCGCGGCAGCCATCCGCGAGAAGCGCCCCCCACGCTTCCCCTCCGCCCGCTGACCCCTCTCCCCTCCGGGGAGAGGGCAGGGTGAGGGGGGCCGGGTGAGGGGGCAGGGTGAGGGGTTTCTCTACCTCCCCTCCACCGCCGCCGTGATCTGCGCCGCGTGCTCCTCGGCGTGCTCGCCCGCCCGCCGGGCCAGGAACTCGATCGACATGACGCCGTACACCGGGTGGGTGCCCTGGCGCGCCCACTCCGCGTCGGGCAACGCCTCGAGCAGGCGCGCGAGCTGCTCCTGCTCGCCGACAAAGGTCTCGAGCAGGTACTCGACGCTCTCGCCGCGCGCCAGGCTGGCCGGGCGATAGGTCTCCTCGTCGAAGTCGGCGAAGAGGGGCGCGTCCTCGTAGAACATGCGCCGCATGCGCAGCCCGTAGACATGGACGATCACGTCGCGCAGGTGGGTCAGAGTCTCGAGCGCCGACCATTCCCCGGGTCGGGGCGGCTTGTCGAAGCGCGCGCGCGGCGCGCGCTCCACCGCGCGGCGGACGACCAGCGCGGACGATCGCATCCGCTCGATCAGGGCGCGGTGCTCGGGCGTCATGCGACGTAGTCTACACGACCGGGCCGCGCCCGCGCTGTGGGGACTAGGACGCCGCGGCGCCGAGCTCCGCGACCGCCGCGCCGTGAAGCGTCTCGCGCAGGCGCACCACGTCGCCGATCACGATCGTGCACGGGCTCGGCAGGTGCGCGGCCCGGCGAGCGATGTCGGCGAGGCTCCCGGTCACGACGGCCTCGGCGGCCGTGGTGCCGCGCGAGATCACCGCCGCCGGCGTGGCCGGATCGCGGCCCGCGGCGAGGAGGCGGCACACGATCTCGGGCAGCGCGGCGGTGCCCATCAGGACGACGATGGTGTCGACCGCCCGGGCCAGCCGCTCCCACTCCACACGACCGCCGGGCTTGTCCGGGTCCTCGTGGCCGGTGACCACCGCGAACGAGGAGGCGATGCCGCGATGGGTGACCGGGATGCCCGCGCCGGCGGGAACCGCCACCGCGGACGACACGCCCGGCACCACCTCGCAGGCAATGCCGGCGGCGGCGCAGGCGGCCGCCTCCTCGCCGCCGCGGCCGAACACGAAGGGGTCGCCACCCTTGAGCCGGATCACCAGCCGGCCCGCTTCGGCGTGATGCACCAGCAGCGCGGTGATCGCCGACTGGGGCAGGCAGTGCTGGCCCGCGCGCTTGCCCGCGAAGATGCGCAGCGCGTGCGGCGGCGCCTCGTCCAGCAGGCACGGGCTCACGAGCTCTTCGTGGACGACCACCTCCGCGCGGCGCAGCCATCCGAGCCCCTTCACCGTGATGAGCTCCGGGTCGCCGGGACCGGCGCCCACCAGCACCACGCGCCCACTACCCATCGAGCCGCTCCAGCAGGCGCGCCCGCGCCGCGTCGAGGCGGTCGGTCCTCACGAGCTCGCGGACCTCGTGGTCGAGCGCGGCGTGCCAGCGCTCCCACGGCGCGGGCCGGCCGCGCTCACGCAGCGCGCGCCGGGCTTCGGCCGCGACCCGGGCCAGGGCCGCGTAGTCGTCGCGGTCGAGGAAGGCGCCGATCTCGTCGCGCACCGCCCGGGCCAGGGCCGGGCTGGCGCCGCCGGTGGAGACCGCGACGGTCAAATCGCCGCGCCGCACCACCGCGGGAAGGATGAAATCGCAGTGGGCCGGATCATCGGCCGCGTTGATCAGGACGCCGGCGGCCCGCGCGTCGGGCGCCACCGCCGCGTTCACCCGCCCGTCGTCGGTGGCGACGAAGACGACCGAGTGGCCCGCCAGATCGACCGCGGTGTACTCGCGCTCCACCAGCCGGATCCGGGCGGCGCGGGCCCAGGCGCACAGCGCCTCTGTCGCGGTCGGGCTCACCACGGTGACCCAGGCGCCCGCGTCGAGCAGCCCGGCCACCTTGCGCTCCGCCACCGGGCCGCCGCCCACCACCAGGCACGGGCGGCCGGCCATCTCGAGGCAGAGCGGGTAGTAGGCCATCAGTGCCCGGCGACCGCGCCCCCCGGCATCGCCGCGGCCACCGGCGCCTCCGCCATCGGCGAGACGTGCTTGCGGTAGGTGAGCTGGAGCGCCATGCCGGTGAAGAGCATGCCGCCCACGAGGTTGCCGAGCGTGACCGGGATCTGATTCCACAGCCACCAGTCGCGCGCGCTCACCTCGGCGCCCATCATCATGCCGGCCGGGATCGCGAACATGTTGACCACCGAGTGCTCGAAGCCCTGCGCGAAGAACGTGAGGATGGGGAGCCACATCGCGGCGATCTTGCCCGCGGTCGACTGCGAGGTGAGCGCCATCACCACGCCGAGCGTGACCATCCAGTTGCACAGGATGGCCTTCGCCACCGCGACCACCATCCCGTGCCCGCCCAGCTTGGCGTAGCCGAGCGTCTTGGCCTGGGCCACCGCGACGAGCTGGCGGGCCATCTCGGAGTCGGGCGCGACGGTCAGCGTGAAGAGCCAGGCGTAGAAGAGGCTGCCGGCCAGGTTGCCCACGAAGACGAGCCCCCAGTTGCCGAGCAGCTCGCCCACCCCGATGCGCCCCTCCCGCACCGCGAGCGGCAGCAGCGCGAAGTTGCCGGTGACCAGCTCGAGCCCCAGCAGCACGATCATCACGAAGCCCACCGGGAAGACGAGCCCGCCCACCAGGCCCACGTGGGTCTGCAGCGTGGCGGTGAACGCGAGCGTGGTCGCGAAGCCCAGCAGCGCGCCGGAGAGGAATCCGCGCACCAGCAGATCGCGCGGGGCGAGGCGCGCCTTGGTGGCGCCGGCCTGCACCATCTGGTCGAGCACCGCGTCGGGTTTGACGTAGGACATGTCGGGGAGCTCCTTTCGCGTCGACGCTATTCCTGTACCGTGAAGCCCGGGCCGTCGGGGACGAGCCGGTAGGTCTTGAGCCGGAGCTGCGCGTCGGTGGCGCACGCGCCGGTGCGGAGGTCGAAGCGGTAGCCGTGCGCCGCGCAGACCACCGCGCCCCCCTCGACGGTGCCGGCGGACAGCGCGGCCCCGGCGTGGGGGCACCAGTTCTGGGTGGCGTGGAGCTGCCCCTCGCACTTGAACACCGCGATCTCGGTGCCGCGCACCGTGATGGTCTTGCCGCCGCCCTCCGCGATCTCGTCGGCGCGGATCGTGGAGACCGGCGCCGGGCCCGGCCGCTCGGGCGGCGGCGAGGCCAGGGACGCGGGCTGCAGCATGCGGATCTGGCGGCGCACGCGATCGAACTCGCCGAAGCGAACGAGCCCTTCCAGCACGCGCGGCAGCTCGTCGCAGGGCACGCTCTCCAGCACCTTCACGCCCTGGCTCGCCTGCGGGCCGGAGGCGCCGCCCATGAAGATGTCGACCGCGTCGACCACCTTGCCGTCCACCTTCGTCCGGGTGCCGAGGAGCCCGATGTCGGCCACCGTGTGGTTGCCGCAGCCGGCGGGACAGCCGGACCAGTGGATGCGGACCGGCTTGGTGGCCGGCACCTTCGGCTCGAGCTCGCGCGCGATCTGCAGGGCGCGGCTCTTGGTCTCGATCACCGCCAGGTTGCAGAACTCGACGCCGGTGCAGCTCACGAGGCCCCGCATCACGCCGGAGGGATCGTAGCGCAGCGCCTTCAGCAGCGGCTCCGCGGTCAGGCGGCCGAGGATGGGATCGGGCACGTTGGGGATGATGACGTTCTGGTCGACGGTGAGGCGCGCCTCGCCGGTGCCGTACTGCTCGCAGAGACGAGCCAGTTCGACGAGCTGGGCGCCGGTGACGCGCCCGACCGGCACCAGCAGCCCCACGTAGTTCAGCCCGGGCTGCTTCTGGCGGAAGACCCCGATGTGATCGGTGGACTGCGCGAGGCGCTGGTCCGCGCCCGCCTTCTCGAGCCGGCGCCCCACCCGCGCCTCCACCGCCTCGCGGAACTGGGCCTCGCCCCACGCGTCGATCAGGAAGGAGAGGCGGATCTTGTTCCGCGCGTCGCGCGAGCCGTGGTCGCGGAAGACCAGGACGATCGCGCTGCAGACCTCGGCGGCCTCCTCCGGCCGCACGAACACGTCGAGCGGCGACGCCACCCGGTAGCCGCCCGAGCCGTTCTTGCCGCCCACCAGCACGTTGAAGCCCTTCACCTCCTCGAGGCCGAAGGTCTTCACCGCGGGCACCAGCGCGATGTCCTGGGTCTCCGAGTGGGTGCAGTTCTCGCGGCAGCCGGTGATGCCCACGTTGAACTTCCGCGGCAGGTTCGTGTAGGCCTTGCTCCCCACGAACATCGCGGTGAAGGCCCGCGCCACCGGGGAGGCGTCGAGCACCTCGTTGGGCGTGAGGCCGAACGCGGGACAGCCGATGATGTTGCGGATGTTGTCCATGCCGGTCTGCAGCGTGACGAGCCCCACGTCGAGCAGGCGATCCAGGATCTCCGGCACGTCCTGGATGCGGATCCACCGGAGCTGCACCTGCTGGCGGGTGGTGATGTCGACGAGGCCGCGGCCCACCCGGTTGGCGATGCCGCCGATGGCGCGCAGCTGCGCCGCGGTGGTGACCCCGTTGGGGATGCGCAGGCGCATCATGAAGTAGCCCGGGGTCTGCTTGCGGAAGAAGATCCCCCACCACTTCAGCCGGTCGAGGTCGCCTTCCTCGATCGCCTCGAGGCCCTGCGCCGCGTAGCGCGGAATGTCGGCGCCCACGTCGAGACCGTCCTTCTGGGCCTTCAGCTCCTCGATCTTGTTCATGGCTCCTCGGCCCCGCGCGCGATGGACAAAACACGAACGGCGCCGTCCCGGTCGGGACAGGCGCCGTCGCCCGCTCGTCGCGCAGCCGCTCCATTGGTGGAGCAACTCGCATACCAGGGGCGAGTCGAGGACAAGTGGGCGGAACTGCGTACCTCCCCGTAGAGGACGGCGAGCAGGCGCGGGCCCGGCTGCCAACGCGGCGGGCACCGCGGCGCCGTCTGCTGAAGAAGGAGGCGATCGGCTCCGGCGGTCGGCCCTACTTCAGGGGGGCGGCGGCGGCGATCCCTTCGTGGCGGTACGCCATGAAGACATCGGAGCCGAAGCAGACGAAGATCACCTGGCGGATGCTGCCGGGCGTGGCCGTCGCGGCCCGGACCGTCTCCACCGCGACGCGGGTGGCCGGCCCGAGCGGGTAGCCGAAGATCCCGGTGCTGATCGCGGGGAAGGCCACGGTGCGCAGCTCGTGCTCCTGGGCGATCTCGATCGACGAGCGGTACGCCGAGGCGAGCAGCTCCGCCTCGCCCGCCCCGCCCCCGTGCCAGATCGGCCCGACCGCGTGGATGACGAAGCGGGCGGGGAGGCGGAAGCCCGGGGTGATGCGCGCCTCGCCGGTGGGGCAGCCGCCGACCGCCGCGCACGCGCCGGCCAGCTCGGGGCCTGCCTTGGCGTGGATCGCGCCGCACACGCCGCCGCCGGGAGCGAGGCGCTCGTTCGCCGCGTTGACGATCGCGTCGACCGCGAGCGTCGTGATGTCCGCCATCTGCACGACCAGCTGGAGCGGCATCTAGTCGCCCCGCGGCGGGCGTGGGCCCGCCCGCTCGAGATCGGACGGGAGCGGCGCGGCCACCAGCCAGTAGCCGCCCGCCGTCGCCACCGTGACGACCGCCACCGTGAGCGCCAGGCGCCGGCCGTGCCACAGGCTGGCGACCCAGGCCCGGATCTCGGCGGCGAGCAGGTTCGCCTTGCCGCCGTAGAGCTCCATCTGGCGCAGGTACTGCTTGGAGTCGGCCAGATCGATCGCGGAATCGTCGGGCGCCGCCGCGGTCAGGTAGATCACCAGCGCGGCGGTGAGACCCACCGTCAGGATCAACGCGGTGACGAGGTGCGCCCGCCGATCGGCCACCTGACGACCTTAGCCACCGCGGAGACCGCGCGTCAACCCCGCGCGCCGCGGAGGCGCTTGAGGTGGACGGATGCGCGTGCCACCATCGGCCCCGACCGATCCGAGAGAGGAGCACGCCATGATCGCGGTCTTTGTCACGTTCCGATACGGGGTCGAGTTCGACGAGACGCGGATCCGGAAGGTCGCGGAGGGCGCGCGCGCCAAGTTCGAGGGCATGCCCGGGCTCCGCTACAAGATCTTCACGGTGCAGCCGGACAAGCGCGAGGCGACCAACTTCTACCTCTGGGACTCGGAGGCGACGGCGCGCGCGTTCTTCACCGACCAGCTCGTCGCGGGCGTCACCGGGCTCTACGGGGTCAAGCCCACGATCGAGTACGCGCAGGTGGCCGCGCGCGTGGAGAACGTCCGCTAGGAGCGGCGGCGAGCGCGCGGTAGCGGGCCGGCGTCAGCCCCAGCGCCGCCTTGAACACGCGCGTGAAGTGCGCCTGGTCGGCGAACCCGGCCTCGGCGGCCACGTCGGCCAGCGGCCGCTCGCCCGATAGCAGTCCCCGCGCCAGGTCCAGCCGGCGCATCAGCAGGTAGCGGTAGGGGCTCGTC
>DASZJM010000183.1:0-1600 GCA_035948165.1 Candidatus Methylomirabilota bacterium | reverse complement strand
GGCGGCGATCGCCTCGCGGACCTGGCTCAGGTAGGAGGTCTGGTCCGGGGTCACGATGATGGTCTTCAAGATCGTGCCCCCGAGCTTGGTGAACGTCTGCGAGACAGGCTTGAGGAACGTCTGCGCCGCGGGGTCGGAGTAAAAGAGCATGACGGCCTTGGTGTAGCCCTGCTGGTGGCCGTACAGCGACATGGCCACGCCCAGCTGGGAGTCCGACGGGCTGTCCCGGAAGAAGTAGGGGTCGGTCTGGTGGTCACGGGCGGTATCGCCGCCCTGGAACTCGTCTACGATGTGGTTGGCATCCAGGATCGGCTCGACGCCGTTGATCTCCTGGGTCTCCGGGCCGATCACGCCGCTGACGTTCTTGGTCAGCATCTGGTTCGTGGCCGTGACCCCATCGGCGACGTCGCAGCTGGTGTCACCGGTCGTCAGCTGGAGCTTGCGGCCGAGGACGCCGCCCGCGGCGTTGACCTCGGCCACGGCCACCTGGGAACCCTGGAGCATCGCCTGGCCGAGGCTCGCCAGCCGGCCCGTGAAGCAGGACAGAACGCCGTAGGTGACCGGGCCGCCGGATGTGGTGCCGTTGCCCGAGCTGCTGCTCGAGCTGGAGGACGACGCACAGGCGGCCAGGACAACCGCGGCCGCGCAGGCCGCGGCCGGTCTGAGGATCGTGGAATGTTTCACGCTGGTTCTCCTCTATTCCAGTGCGAGCCGTCAGGCGGTGCACGGCCTCCGGCTCGCCTCATCAATTCATGCGGCCGATGTAGAGTTCCACGACGCTCTCGTCGTGAAGCAATTCCTGAGCAGGACCATCGAGCCTGTTGCGCCCGAGCACGAGGATGTAGCCCCAGTGCGCGTGGCGGAGGGTTCGCCGGGTGTTCTGCTCCACCACGCAGATCCCGACGCCAGTGGCGGAGATTTTCTCGATCTGCTCCCAGAGCGTGCCCTGGAGCAAGGGGGACAGCCCGGCGCTCGGCTCGTCGAGCAGCATCACGGCGGGCCTGAGCATGAGCGCCCGGGCCATGGCGAGCATGGTGCGCTGGCCACCGCTGAGCATTCCTGCTCTGCGCCGCAGCGACGTGCCGAGGTCGGGAAACAGCTCGCAGAGTTCGTCGATCCGGGCGTCCACGCCGCGACGGCGGGTGTACGCCCCCATTTCCATGTTCTCCCGCACAGTGAGGTCGGGAAAGATGTTGGAGACTTGGGGAACATAGCCGAGCCCGCGCCTGACGAGCTTCTCCGGCGGGGTGTTCGTGGTCTTCTGGCCCCGGATGTACACGTCGCCCCGGGAGACCCTCAGTACCCCGCTCAGCGCTTTGAGCAGCGTGGATTTCCCGGCGCCGTTCGGCCCGACGATGGCAGTGATCTTCCCGGCGCGGACCGTCAGCGAGATGTCCTCGATGATCGGCGGCCCGCCGTAGCCGGCGGTCACCCCCTGGGTGCTCAGCACCACCTCGGGTGGCTCAGCCATGGCTCTGGTCCATTCCGAGGTAGGCGTCGACCACCCTGGCGTTGTCCCGCAGGCCGGAAAACGGTCCCTGGGCGATGACCTCGCCGAGGTCCATCACGACCACCTGATGGCAGGTTCTCTCGATGAACG
>DASZJM010000182.1:0-2442 GCA_035948165.1 Candidatus Methylomirabilota bacterium | reverse complement strand
ACGGCGGCCGTCCTGGCCGAGCTGAACGGCATGCCCGGCTACCCGTTCGTGGTCGTGCCGCACCCCTTCGGAAGCCTCGACGAAGCGGCGGTGCGGGTGCGCGCGGATGCGGCCCTGGCGCGGATCGAGCGGCTCTTGCTGGGCGGAGCGGAGGACCTCACGTAACCAGCGGGGACAGGATTCGGGCGTCGGAAGAATAGAGGTCGTACTCCTTCAATCGGCTGAGCGGGACCAGCAAGATCTGTCTCACTTCCGGCGAGCGCGGTTTGATGTTCCCGCGGCCGAGCCCCTCGCGTAACGAGCTGAATCCCTGCTTGGGAAGGCACCGGTAGTAGAAGTCGAGCCGGTAGGGTCCGGGCTCCTCCGGCACGTACGGAACCGCGTCGATCTTGGTCAGTCGGAGGATGTCGATTTCAATGCCGAGCTCCTCGAACACCTCGCGCCGGAGGCTCGACTCGATGATGTCGTCGCGCGACTCCTCCGTCGAGGCCTCCCGCGGGTTGCGGAGACCCGATTCGAGCGACCCACCGGGAAGCCCCCACGCTCCCTTCGTGCGATAACTGTGCTCAACCAGCAGCACTTCCGGAGGATTGACCTCCTCGTCGAGGATCACCGCGACGGCCCCAACGGCCCAGCGCGTGGTGAGGAGCCCGCGCAGAAAGCCGGCCAGCCGAGGTGGGAAATGTTTCCACACCGCCAGCAGGCTCCGGTGAAGACCAGGATGCCTCTCGATGAAGTGTGCCAGCCACGAAAGCAACTCGGCCCTCCTCGTTGAACCGGGACACCGCACCCGTGTGCTCAAGCTTACCAGGGGGCTCCAGCGCCTTGTAGCCGACACGGCAGTGCGATGACAGTATTGGGGTAGACGGAAATGCCGACCGATTCCGCCCTCGATCACGTCCTCGCCGCGATGAAGGGGCAGGTCGACGCCATTCACGCCCACGAGGCAGGCGCTCGCCGTGGACGCGATCCCGAGGACGTCCACCAGATGCGAGTGGCGGTCCGCCGACTCCGGGCCATCCTCCGCGCAACTCGCCCGCTCTTCGATCCGAGGTGGGTCGATCGCCTGCGCCGGGAGCTCAAATGGCCCGGGACCGTGCTCGGTCGTGTTCGCGACCTCGATGTGCTCCACGCCTATCTGCGCTCCCAGCTCGAGGCCCTCCCGGCCCCCGAGCGCAGAGCGGGTCGGCAGTATCTGCTCCGAGCCCTCGAGGCCGACCGGGCCCGCGCGAGGGCCGCGCTCCGCGTCGCGCTGGCCGGTCCACGATACGCAAGGCTTCTGGCGCGTCTCGAGACGGCACTGCTCCACCCTCCCGCGCGCCCGTCAGCGGTCCCCCTTTCCGACATTGCCGCGTCGGAGTTCAAGAAGCTCAGAAAGGCCGTCAAGAAGCTGCGGGGGCAGCCGAGTGCCGAGGAGCTCCACGCGGTCCGTATCAAGGTGAAGCACGCCCGCTACGCCGCCGAGCTCGTGCAACCGATCATCGGGCGCCGCGCCGAACGACTCATCGCCAAGGCCAAGAAGCTTCAGGATATTCTTGGCGAGCACCAGGATGCGGTCGTGGCGGAAGAGTCCCTTCGCAAGGTGAGCGTTGGGACTCCGGCCGCGCAGCCGCTCGCCCGGCAGCTCATCGAGCGGCAACGCAAACGCCGGAAGACGGCGCTGGCCGCGTTCAGCAATAAGTGGCCCAGGCTGAAGCGCCGTGGTCGGAAGGTCTATGGAGATTGAACGGAAGTACCTGCTCTCCGCGCTGCCGCCCCGCGAGATCCTCGGGCCGGGCGTCGCGATCAGGCAGGGCTACATCGACGCCGGCGATCCGGAGATCCGCGTTCGGCAGAAAGGTTCCGAGCTCTTTCTGACCGTCAAGGCGGGCGCGGGGGTGCGTCGGCAGGAGTGCGAGGTCCAGATTCCGGCGGCGACCTTCGAGAGGCTGTGGCCGCTCACCGAGGGTGCGCGGGTGGCGAAGACCCGGTACACGGTGCCGCATGGTGACGTCCGCTGGGAGATCGACGAGTTCGGGGATGCTCTGGCCGGCCTGTATCTGGCTGAAGTCGAGCTGGCGTCCGAGTCCGAGGCCGTGACACCCCCCGCGTTCCTCTCCATCGTGCGGGACGTAACCGAGGACCCACGATATAAGAACAAGAGCCTGGCCACGCGGGGATCGCCGTCCTCCTGAGCGCAGAACACCCCTGATCGCGCAATGGGCCGATCCGCGATGGAACCATCGGCCGGCGACGGCGTTAGCATGAGTGCGATGCGACGACTCTTACTGGTGACGTGTTTCCTGGTCTTCTCCGCCGGCGTCGCCGGGGCCGCCAGCCCCGCCGACGTGGCCCGCGGCAAGTACGTCTTCGGCGCCGCCGCCGGCTGCGGCTGTCATACCGAGCCCAAAGGCGCGGCGAACGCGGGCGGCCGGAAGTTCGAGGGCCCCTTCGGGACGGTGT
>DASZJM010000181.1:0-9988 GCA_035948165.1 Candidatus Methylomirabilota bacterium | reverse complement strand
GGCGCTCGCCGTCCTCGGGCTCCTGATGGCGTGGTTCATCAACACCAACCAGTTCTCGCTCCACGCGATGTATCGCAACCGGCTGATCCGGGCGTACCTGGGAGCGTCCAACAGCGATCGGCACGCGAACCCGTTCACCGGCTTCGACGACAACGACAACATCCAGATGCACGAGCTGTGGCCGCGCTCGTCCGGCGCCCCCGCCGGCGCGCCCGCCCCGCCCCGGCGGCTCCTGCACGTGGTCAACATGGCGCTCAACCTCGTGCACGGCGAGCGCCTCGCCTGGCAGGAGCGCAAGGCGCACACCTTCACCACCTCCGCCCTGCACGCGGGAAGCCTGGTGGTCGGATACCGCCGCACCCGCGCGGGCGCGGGCGGCCCGCGGGCGCACTACGGCGGCAGCGAGGGCATCTCGCTCGGCACCGCGGTCACCATCTCGGGCGCGGCGGCGAGCCCCAACATGGGCTACCACTCCTCCCCGCTGGTCACCTTCCTGATGACGCTCTTCAACGTGCGGCTCGGGTGGTGGCTCGGGAACCCCGGGGTCCGCGGCGACCACACCTTCTACCTCCCGAGCCCGCGGGTGGCGGTGCGCCCCATCGTGGCGGAGGCCTTCGGCCTCACCAACAGCACCGGCCCCTACGTCTACCTGTCCGACGGCGGGCACTTCGAGAACCTCGGGCTCTACGAGATGGTGCTGCGGCGCTGCCACTTCATCGTGGTGAGCGACGCGAGCTGCGACGAGGGCGGCGTCTTCCAGGACCTGGGCAGCGCGGTGCGGAAGGTCCGCGCCGACATGGGGGTGCCGATCGATTTCGAGGGCGGCATCGGCATCCTGCCCCGTTCGGCCGATCCGGCCAAGCGGGCGGCCAGCCTCTACTGGGCGCTCGGCCGCATCCGCTACTCGATCGCCGACCCGTCGACCGCGCCGGGAGCAGCCCCGGGCGCGCGCGACGGCTGGCTCCTCTACATCAAGCCCGCGTTCTGCGGCACCGAGCCGCCCGACGTGTGCGAGTACGCGATGGCCCACGACCGCTTCCCGCACGAGCCGACCACCGACCAGTTCTTCAGCGAGTCGCAGTTCGAGAGCTACCGGATGCTCGGCTCCTACGTCATGCAGCAGATGAGCCGCGAGTGGACGGGCGGCTCGCTCGCCGACTTCGTCGCCCACGTCGCGGCGCGGCTGCCCGGGGCGGGCCGCCCCGCCTGAGCCGGCTCGCTCAGGCGCACCACTCCCGCGGCCCGTCGTCCGCGAAGCCGCACTGCTCGCACGGGCTGTAGACGTGCCACGCGGGCGGCATCGCCACCGCGAGACGCAGCGAGAGATCGTCGCCCACGTTCCGGATGTGGTGCACGGTGCCGCGCGGCACCCACACGATGTCGTCCTTCGCCGCGTTCACCACCACGCCGCCGGTCAGCTCCCACTGCAGCTGCCCGCCCAGCACCACCCACCACTCGTCGAATTCGCGGTGCCAGTGCGGCCGGTTGCCGCCGCCGGGCGGCGAGGCGATGAGGGTCACCAGGTTGCGCTCGTCCGCGATGATCCGCTTCGACCAGGGCGCCGGGCCCATCTGGGCCACGACCTCGCCGACCCGGGTGAGGAGCGGGCTCGCGCCCGGCGCGGTGGGACCGAGGGCCAGGCGGGTGATCGCGATGGTGACCGGCGATTCGACGGTGGACATGGGGGAGCCTCCCGGCTGAGAAGCATACCCGCCGGTGCCGACGGCGCAAGCGGTTGCGGGCGCCCCGACCGCTCGCATATGATCGGGGCTCTGGAAGGAGGGCGGGCCATGTCACTGACGATCAGAGCGCTCCACCCCCTGTTCGGCGCGGAGGTGGTGGGCCTCGACCTCAACCGGGTGGACGACGCGATCTTCGGGGAGATCGTCGCCGCCTTCGACGAGCACTCGGTGCTGCTCTTCCGCGGGCAGGCCCTCACCGACGACGAGCAGATCGCGTTCAGCGCGCGGTTCGGCCCCCTCGAGACCACCATCCGCAGCATCGCGAGCCGGGAAGGCACGCCGATCCACATCTCCAACCTCTCCAACGTGGACGGCGAGAACCGCCTGATCCCGAGCGGGGACAAGCGCAACCTGTTCAACGCGGGCAACCAGATGTGGCACAGCGACAGCTCGTTCAAGAGGGTGCCCGCGCACGCCTCCCTGCTCTCCGCCCGCGAGGTGCCGCCCGAGGGCGGGGAGACCCAGTTCGCGAGCATGCGGGTCGCGTACGGGCGGCTCCCCGCGGACCTGCAGACCTTCCTCGAGGACAAGATCGCGGTGCACAGCTTCGTCTACTCGCGCGGGCTGGTGGACGACGGGCTGATGCCGCCCGACCACGCGGCCCAGGTGCCCCCGGTCCGCCAGGCGCTGGTGCGGGTCAACCCCGCCAACGGCCGCAAGGCCTTCTACGTGGGCTCGCACGCGTGCGAGATCGCGGGCATGCCGACCGCGGAGGCGCGCGCGCTCCTGCGCGAGCTGCGCGAGGCGGCCACCCGGCCCGAGCTCGTCTACACCCACCGCTGGCAGGTGGGCGACCTCGTGATGTGGGACAACCGCTGCACGCTCCATCGCGGGCGGCCGTGGGACGAGTCCCGCTACCGCCGGGTGATGCACCGGACCACGGTCGCGGGCGTCGGGCCCACCGCGCCCGACGAGCCCGCCGCCGTCAGCCCCGCCCGCGCCGAAGACGTGGCCTGGGGCCGCGCCCAGCTCGAGCTGGTCTAGCTGCCCGCGGTGCCCACCGAAGCGGAGCGCGCGAGCCCGTCCACCGGCGAGGTGGTGGTGATCCGCCATCCGCTCGTGCAGCACAAGCTCGGGCTCATGCGGAAGAAGGACACCGCGACCTCGGTGTTCCGCAGCCTGCTCGCCGAGATCAGCATGCTGCTCGCCTACGAGGTCACCCGCGACCTGCCCACCCACGAGGTGGCGGCGGAGACCCCGGTGGCGCCCACCACCATCCGGCTCCTCGACGGCAAGAAGATCGTGCTGGTGTCGATCCTGCGCGCGGGCAACGGCCTCCTCGACGGCATGCTGCGCATCCTGCCGAGCGCGCGGGTGGGCCACGTGGGGCTCTACCGCGACGCGCGCACGCTCCAGGCGATCGAATACTACTTCAAGCTACCGCACGAGATGGCGGAGCGCGACGTGGTGGTGCTCGATCCGATGCTCGCGACCGGGAACTCGGCGATCGCCGCGGTGACCCGGGTGCGGGCGACCCATCCGCGCTCGATCCGCTTCGTGTGCCTGCTCACCTGTCCGGAGGGCCTCGCCGCGTTCCACCGCGCGCACCCGGACGTGCCGGTCTACACCGCGGCGATCGACAGCCACCTCAACGAGCACGGCTACATCGTGCCCGGGCTCGGCGACGCGGGCGACCGCCTCTTCGGCACCCGATGAGGCTCGCGGGCAAGGTCGCCCTGATCAGCGGCGGCGCCCGCGGCATGGGCGCAGCGGAGGCGCGCCTCTTCGCGCGCGAGGGCGCGCGGGTGGTCCTGGGCGACCTGCTCGACGCGGAGGGCAAGCAGGTGGAGGCCGCGATCACCGCGGCGGGCGGCGAGGCGCTCTACGTGCACCTCGACGTGACGAGCGAGGCGGAGTGGGAGCGCGCGGTCGCCACCGCGGTCGCCCGCTTCGGGCGGCTCGACATCCTGGTGAACAACGCGGGAGTGGGCGGGGGCAGCCGGCTCGAGGACACCACCGCGGAGGCGTGGGACCACGGCATGGACGTCAACGCCAAGGGGGTGTTCCTCGGCACCAAGGCCGCGATCCCCGCGATGCGGCGCGCCGGGGGCGGCTCCATCGTCAACATCTCCTCCCAGCTCGGCCTGGTGGGCATGGAGCGCAGCAGCCCCCAGTACCAGGCCTCCAAGGGCGCAGTGCGCACACTCACCAAGCTCACCGCGGTGCAGTACGCGCGCGAGCGCATTCGCTGCAACTCGGTGCACCCCGGCCCGGTGGTGACTCCCATGACCGAGGCGCGGCGGGGCGATCCCGGCCACTACGAGTACATGGTGTCGCGCATCCCGCTCGGCCGATACGGCGAGCCCGACGAGGTCGCCTACGGCGTCCTCTACCTCGCCTCCGACGAGGCCTTGTTCGTGACGGGCAGCGAGCTGGTCATCGACGGAGGATGGACCGCGCAGTAGTCTCGCCGCCGATTTAGCCTAATCGCCAAGGAATGGGCCAGTCTTGACTAGGAGGCAGACGAAGAGAACGGCGGCAACGACCACGATGACGAACGCGACGCTGATCAACATCCAAATCCAAAACATCGGCCGGCTCCTGAAACCGAGCCACTTCTCATCGGACGAATTGAGCGGCGATGAGGCCGATGAAGCGGACATTCGCAACGAGGATCGGGGTCGAGCGATATCGGTCGAATTCGCCGCCAGAGTCGTCTTGGCCAGCGGAGCTAGGACTGTCCAGGGACCCGAGTCAGAGGCCTCCTCCGCCCCTGCGAGCCGGACGGTTACTGCTCGGTAGGTGACAGCAGACTAGGCAGATCGGCTGGACCTGTCAAGCGGATCGCGGCGCGGGGCAGCTGTGAAGCGCAGCCCCATCGGGCGATGACCTGACGTGAACCGCCCGAAATGGCAACAGCAATTGATCCCCGTGGCCGGATTCCGGTATGCTCGCGGCCTGATCGGGTAGAAGGTCATCGACGGAGGATGGACCGCGCAGTAGTCTCCCCAACCGACTCCGCAGCACCAACCGAAAGGAGCGCCGCATGATCTACGAGATCCGGACCTATCGCGTGAAGGTCGGCAGCCTGCCCGAGGTCGAGAAGCGCTTCGGCGAGGCCTACGAGAACCGCAAGAAGATCTCGCCCCTCGCCGCCTTCTGGCACACCGAGATCGGGCCGCTGAACGAGATCATCCACGTGTGGCCCTACGAGAACGTCAGCGAGCGCAACCGGCTCCGGGCGGAGGCGGTGAAGGCGGGCAACTGGCCGCCCAAGATCGCCGAGTTCATCGAGACCATGCAGTCGGAGATCGTGGTGCCGTTCGCGTTCCTGCCCGACCTGAAGCCCGGCAAGATGGGGCCCTACTTCGAGATGCGCTACTACGCGCTCCGCGCCGGCACGCTGCCGGATTTGATGAAGCGCTGGGAGTCGAAGATCGAGGAGCGGGTCAAGATGTCGCCGATCGCGCTGGCCGGCGCCGTCGAGCACGGCGAGGCCAACCGCTTCATTCACATCTGGGCCTACAAGAGCCTCGACGAGCGGGCCGCGGTGCGGAACAAGGCGCGCGAGATGGGCGTGTGGCCGCCCCCGGGCGGCGCCGATACCCTGCTCACGATGGCCAACAAGATCATGCTGCCCGCGGCGTTCTCGCCGGTGCAGTAGGCCGGCTGCTGAATCCGGCTAGGCGGGGAGGCTCTCCAGGAAGTCGAGCAGCACGCGGTTGAAGGCCTCCGGCTGGTCGAGGTTCGAGGAGTGTCCGGCGCCCCGGATGACCTCGAGCCTCGCCCCGGGGATCTTCTTGGCCATGTACTCGCAAGGGGCTAGGAAGGGCTGGTCCTGGTCGCCCACGATGATCAGCGTCGGCACCGCGATGCCGGCGAGCCCGTCGATCACCCGCGAGCCCTCCTGGGCCAGCATCCCTCGCGCGGCGTGGGCCAGGCCCTGGGCCGAGCGGTGCAGGCTCGCCGACTCGCGCACCTCGCGGCTCTTGCCGAGCGCCTCGAGGCCGCGGCTCTCGAGCGACGCGGCGCGCTCCTGGGCGCGCTGGTTCCAGGTCGCCCGCGCGTCCGCGCTGCGGTAGCCGGGGCCGGAGTCGCAGATGACGAGCGCGCGCACCATCTGGGGATGCGCGAGGTAGAAGGCGAGCGAGACGTAGCCGCCCAGGGAGAGCCCGCCGATCACCGCGCGCTCCACTCCGAGGTGCCCGAGCAGCGCGCGCATGTCGCCCACCGTGAGGTCCGCGGAGTACTGGGCCGGGTCCGCCGGGCTCTCGGTCTCGCCGTGCCCGCGCATGCTCCAGGAGATGACGCGGTGCCCCTCGCCGAGGACCGCGTGCTGCCCGTCCCACATCCGGCGCGTCGCGGAGTAGCCGTGGCTCAGCAGCACCGCGGGGCCGGCCCCGCTCGCCTGGTAGTCGATCTCGATTCCGTTCAGCCGGGCTCGCGTCATCGCGCCCGAGTATGACAGAATCGCGCCATGCACACCATCGGATGGCGATGGGGATGGGGATGGCGCTGGCGGTGGGTGATGGGGCTGATCCTGCTGGCGATGCCGACCGGCGCGGCGGGCCAGGAGCTGACCGAGCTGTCCGCCGCCGAGGCGGCCGCGCGCATCCGGGCCGGCACCCTCAAGAGCGAAGACCTGGTGCGGGCCCTCGTGGAGGTGATCGAGCGCAAGCGCGACCTCAACGCGTTCATCACCTTCGATCGCGAGCGCGCGATCGCCTCCGCGCACAAGGCGGACACCTTCGCGGCCCGCAAGAGCTTCGCCGGCCCGCTGCACGGCGTGCCGATCGTGGTGAAGGACAACATCCACGTGGCCGGCCTGCCCAACTCGGCGGGCACGCCCGCCCTGCGCGACTTCGTCCCGACCCGCAACGCCCCGGTGGCCGAGAAGCTGATCCGCGCGGGGGCCATCGTGCTCGGCAAGACCAACATGCACGAGCTGGCCTTCGGGATCACGAGCAACAACGCGGCGTTCGGGCCGGCGCGGAACGCCTACGATCCGAGCCGCATCGCGGGCGGCTCCTCGGGCGGCACCGCCAACGCGATCGCCGCGCGCATGGCCGCGGCGGGGCTCGGCTCCGACACCGGCGGCTCGGTCCGCATCCCCGCCGCCCTCAACGGCATCGCGGGGCTCCGTCCCACCCTCGGGCGCTACTCCCAGGAGGGCATCACCCCGATCGCCCACACCCGCGACACCGCGGGGCCGATGGCCCGCGAGGTGGGCGACCTGGTGCTCCTCGACACCGTCATCACCGGCGCGCGCGACCGGGTGGTGGCGGCCCCGCTCAAGGGGCTGCGGGTGGGGGTCTGCCGGGCGCTCTTCTTCCGCAACCTCGAGCCGGAGACCGAGCGCCTCGCGGAGGCGGCGCTCGATCGCCTCCACGCGCAGGGCGCGGAGATCGTCGAGGTCGACATGCCGGGCCTCGTCGACCTCAACGGCAAGATCAGCTTCCCGGTCGCGCTCTACGAGGCGCGCGCCGACCTGACGCGCTACCTCAAGCGCTACCGTCCGGCCCTCGGCCTCAAGGATCTCGCCGACCGCATCGCGAGCCCCGACGTGAAGGGGCTGTTCGCGAGCGCGATCGCGCCCGGGGCCAAGGACGCGGTGCCGGAGAAGGCGTACCTGGACGCGCTCGCGGCGCGGCCCCTGCTCCAGCAGCTCTACGCGGACACGTTCCGCAAGCACGCCATCGCCGCGCTCGCGTTTCCGACGACGCCGCTGCCCGCCGCGCCCATCGGGGACGACGAGACGACCCTGTTGAACGGCGCCCAGGTCCCGACCTTCCCCACCTTCATCCAGAACACCGATCCGGGCAGCAACGCGGGCATCCCCGGGCTGAGCGTGCCGATCGGCCGCACCGCGGGCGGCCTCCCGGTCGGCCTCGAGCTGGACGGCCCCGCGGGCAGCGACCGGCACCTGCTCGCCATCGGCCTGGCCCTCGAGGCCCTCGTCGGTCGCCTCCCCGCGCCCTGACATGCGCCTGCTGAGCCGGGACGAGATGGATCGGCTGCTCCCCGCCGAGCGGCACGCCTTCCCCGGGCCGGTGCCGACCCAGATCGTGTCGAGCGAGGAGTACTTCCCGGTGCCGCAGAGCGCGGCCCAGCGCGCGGTCGAGGCGCGCCTCCGGGCGATGGGCGACGAGCTGGGTCGGCGCCAGGGGATGAGCCGCCGGGCGTTCTTCCGGACCGCGTCCGGCATGGCCGCCGCGTTCGTGGCCATGAACGAGGTGTACGGGCCGCTCTTCGCGGCCACCCGCGCCGAGGCCGCCGATCGCGACATGGCGGGAGAGCGGGCGCGCGGGCTCGCCGGGCAGTTCGTGATGGACACCCACACCCACTTCCTGAAGGACGACACCCGCCTCACCGGCTTCGTGCGCATGCGCGAGGCGGTGGGCCGGTCCGGGTGGAACCCGGGTCTCGCCGGGCGGACGCAGACCCTCGAAGATTTGAAGTTCGACAACTACTTCAAGGAGATCTTCCTCGACAGCGACACCAAGGTCGCCCTCATCAGCAGCGCGCCCTCCGAGGTGGAGGCCGACTGGTTCCTCACCAACGAGATGATGGCGAAGGCGCGAACCACCGTGAACGCGCGCCTGGGCGGCCGCCGCCTCCTGAGCCACGCGATCTTCACCCCGGGCCAGCCCGGATGGATGGAGGCGCTCGAGCGCGCCCTCGTCGATCTCAAGCCCGACTCGATGAAGGGCTACACGATCGGCGACAACACCAACAAGGACCTGAGCCGGCATCCGTGGCGGCTCGACGACGAGAAGCTGCTCTATCCCGCCTACGAGCGGATGGTGAAGGCGGGGACCGTCAACGTCTGCATCCACAAGGGGCTCTTCCCGCCCTCGCTCGACCAGAAGTACCCGAACCTCCGCCCGTACTGCGACGTGCGCGACGTGGGGAAGGCCGCGAAGGACTGGCCGCAGCTCAACTTCATCATCTACCACGGGGCCTATCGCTTTCCGGGCGGCGGCGAGCCCGCCGACGCGCTCGCCCAGTTCGACCGCAGCGGCCGGGTGGACTGGGTGACCGACCTCGCGGAGATTCCCGCCCGCCACGGGGTGACCAACGTCTACGCCGACCTGGGCCAGCTCTTCGCGCTCACCACCGTGGCCCAGCCGCGGCTCACCGCGGCCATGATGGGCACGCTGGTGCGCGGCATGGGGGTGGACCACGTGATCTGGGGCACCGACGCGGTGTGGACCGGCGCGCCCCAGTGGCAGATCGAGGGGCTACGCCGGCTCGAGATCCCGGAGGACATGCAGCGCCAGCACGGCTTCGCGCCGCTGGGGGCCGCCGACGGGCCGGTGAAGAGCGCCATCTTCGGCGAGAACGTCGCGCGGCTCTACCGCTACGACCGGCGGGCCGAGCTTGGCGGCCCGAACCGTCTGGCCGAGCTCAAGGCGGAGTACGAGCGGAGCGGGATCGGGCGGAGCAACCGGCGCTACGGCTACGTGGTCAGCGGCTGAGCCCGGCGCTCAACGGCGGGCTGCCCGCAATCCCCACCCACACCCAGATATACGGGTATTCCTTGCCGTTGCCGTGGCGCTCCCAGCGGCCGGTCGGCAGCTGGACCTCGGGGGCCGGCTCGACCTTGGGGGCCGGGATGTAGATCAGGGAGGGCTGGGCCGGGATCACATTGACGATCACGGGCGGAGCCGGCGGCGGCAGCTGGGCGGGCAGGTACGCCGTCTCCACGCAGCAGGATATGAAGGGGAACGGGCGGTGCCGGAACGGGGGCCGGGGCCGGGGCGTCTGAGGCTGGGCGGCGCCCGGGGTCGGGCTGCCCGGGTCGGGGCCGGTGCGGACCTCCTGGGCCGCGGCCACCGGGGCGAGCCCGGCGACCACGAGCGCGATGACGGCGACGCCGACCAGGCGATGCATGGCCCGGAGTGTACGCCAAGCGCACTCGCTCTGCCACTCGACGCACTGCCGCTTGACAAGCGGGGTCGCCCGGCGGTTTGCTGTAGGGCGACGGCAGGTGAGGCGCCGCCTCCCGTCGCGCAGTGAACCAGAACAGGGGAGATCAGGATGGAGAACACGCCACCCGGCTCGTACGGCGCGTCGTCGGGCGTGGGTCCGGCCTGATGACGCGCGAAGCCAGCTAGCACATCACGAGATCCCGGCTCATCGTCGGGACATGCCGCAGGATGTGATCCTGCGCGCGAGAAACCGAGGCCCGGCAGGCGGTCGACCGGTTCCGCCTCCGGGCCGTTTTTCTCACGGGCGTTCGTCGGAGGAGGCGCGGCATGGCGCAGTGGGATCAGATCGAGGTCGACGGCTCGCCGATGCGCCTG
>DASZJM010000180.1:0-3837 GCA_035948165.1 Candidatus Methylomirabilota bacterium | reverse complement strand
CTGCGAGGAGCCGGGATAGATCGTGAAGCCCACCGCCACGCAGCCGAGCCGGAGCGCGTCCTTGACCGAGGCGGTCACCGCGGAGAGCGGATCCTTCTCGTCGTGGAGCACGTCGTGGTTGTTCATCTTGAGGATCATCGGGACCTCGCCCGCGAACTCGGCGGCCCCCGCCTCGAGGAAGCCGAGCGGCGCCGCGTAGGCGTTGCAGCCCGCGTCGATCGCGAGGCGGAAGTGGTACGACGGGTCGTAGCCGGCCGGGTTCACCGCGAAGCTGCGGGCCGGCCCGTGCTCGAAACCCTGGTCCACCGGCAGGATGACCAGCTTGCCGGTGCCGGCGAGGCGTCCGTGGTTGAGCAGGCGGGCGATGTTGGTGCGCGTGCCCGGGCTGTCGCTGCTGTACCAGCTCAGGATCTCCTTCACTCGCGATTCCATTGGCGTGCCCCTTTCTGTCCGGTTGCGGAGGTTATCGACGGTAGAACTCGTCGGCCGTCGCCACGTCGTCGGGGCTGCCCAGGATGACGGCCGCTCGCTGGTGATAGTCGGTGGCCACGATGTCGAGCACTCGCTCGAGGCCGGTGCTCGCCCGCCCCCCCGCCTGCTCCACGATCATGCCCATCGGAGCGACCTCGTAGAGCAGCCGGAGCTTGGCCTTGGGCTTCTTGGGATCGCTCCAGTCCGCCGGGTACATGAAGAGCCCGCCGTCCAGGAGGGTGCGGTGGACGTCCCCCACCATCGCGCCCGAGTACCGGAGCGAGTAGGGCCGGCCGCTCGGCTTGTCGGCGGTCTTGAGATGCTCGACGAAGGCGCGCTGGCCGGGATGCCACGAGTGCACGTTCCCCTCGTTGATGCCGTAGGTCTTGCCGCGACGGGGGATGCGGATGTCGGGATGGGTCAGGAGGAACTCGCCACTCTCCGGGTCGAGGGTGAAGCCGTGCGTGCCCTGCCCCACCGTGTAGACCAGCGTCGTCCCGGGCCCGTACATGACGTAGCCGGCCGCGAGCTGCCGGGTGCCGCCCCCGAGCGCGACCGGTCCCGCGGGCGTCTTTCCCTCGGACGCGCGGAGGGCGAAGATCGTGCCCACCGCGCCGTTGACGTCGAGGTTCGACGAGCCGTCGACCGGGTCGGTGCACACCACGAGGGCGCTGCCGCGCTCGGCGACCGAGAGCTCGACCGGCTCCGCCGCCTCCTCGGAGATCACCGCGGCGCAGACGCGAGTCTCGCGCAGCGCGGCCACCACGGCCTCGTGTCCCCACACGTCGAGCTTCTTCACTTGGTCGCCGGTGACGTTGGTGCCGCCCGCGGTGCCGAGGCGGCCGCGGAGCGCGGCGTGGGCCAGCTCGTCCGCGATGTCCACCGCGACGCGCCCGATGCGCCCCACGATGGTGGCGATGTTGGCCGCGATCGCGGGAGACGCGGCGGCGGCGAGCGAGGTCTGCTGGCGGGCGAGGTGTTCCGATAGCGTCATCGGTGAATCAGCCATGGACTCCACCTCGTCGTTGAGTCGTATGGCGCGATGGGTGTGCGCCTCCGTCGATGCTAGACGATCACCTGGGCTCAGTCAACACGGGCTCCCTCGCGGCGCTCGGGATTGCGCATCTCTTGCGTGCTCGAGGGCCGGACTGTGATTAGATGCTGCGATCATGAGCGGTGACGCCGGTCGGTGGCGAGCGCTCGGCCTGCTGTCCTTGGCCGAGCTGCTCGCGCTCTCGCTGTGGTTCAGCGCCTCCGCGGTCCTGCCCGCCCTCTCGCGCGAGTGGGCCCTCGGCGACGCCGGCCGCGCCGGCCTCACGATCGCGGTGCAGGCCGGCTTCATCATCGGCACGCTGATCGCGGCGCTCACCAACCTCCCCGACGTGGTCCCCGCCCGCTCGCTCATGATGTGGGGCGCGCTCGCCGGCGCGGCGGTCAACGCCGGGCTCGCCCTCGGCGTGGAGACCCTGGGGCCGGCGCTGGTGCTCCGCTTCCTCACCGGCGTCTGCCTGGCCGGGACGTATCCGCCCGCGATGAAGATCGCGGCCACCTGGTTCCGCGAGGGCCGCGGCCTCGCCATCGGGCTCCTGGTCGCCGCGCTCACCGTGGGCTCGGCCGCGCCCCACCTCATCCGCGGCCTCACCGATCTGCCGTGGCGCCACACCCTGCTCGCGGCCTCGGGGCTGGCCGTCGTCGGCGCGCTCGCGGTCACGCTGGTCACCGAGGGGCCCCATCGCTTCCCGCCCGCCCGCTTCGACCTGCGTATGGCCACCGCGGTGCTGCGCGAGCGTGGTCCGCGGCTCGCCTGCTTCGGCTACTTCGGCCACATGTGGGAGCTCTACGCGATGTGGACCTGGCTCGGCGCCTTCCTCGGGGCGAGCCTCGAGGCGCGCGGGGGCGGCAGCTTCGCGGGGCTGAACGCGAGCGCGGCGACCTTCGTGTGCGTGGGCGTGGCCGGGGGTCTGGGCGCCTACGGCGGCGGAGTGCTCGCCGACCGATGGGGCCGCACCACCCTCACCATGGCGGCCATGGCGCTCTCCGGCTTCTGCGCGCTCCTGATCGGCCTCACGTTCGCGGGCCCGCCGCTCGTGACGCTCCTGGTCGCCATCGCGTGGGGGGCCACCGTGATCGCGGATTCGGCCCAGTTCTCGACCGCGATCACCGAGCTGGCCCCGGGCGCCTACGTCGGCACCGCGCTCACCACCCAGACCTGCCTGGGCTTCGCCCTGACCATGGCCTCCATCTGGCTGATCCCGCCGGTGGTGGGGCTGGTGGGCTGGCGCTGGGCCTTCGGCGTGCTCGCGATTGGCCCGGCGCTGGGGGTGGCCGCGATGGGCCGGTTGCGGGCGCTGCCCGAGGCCGCGGGGATGGCCGGCGGCCGCCGCTGATGGCCCGCATCTCGCCGGGCCAGACTGGCATCATACGGGGCGGGAGGCGACGACCCATGAGGATCCCGATGAAACCCCTGCTGGTGGCCGCAATGGCCCTGATGGCGATCGGAGCCGGGAGCCCGGTGCGTCCGGCGTCGGCGCTGGGCGCGTCGTCGACGATCGACTCTCGGGTGCGCCTGGACTGGGAGGTGGGCGCCGGGCACGCCGGGCGGCCGGTCATCCAGGGCTACGTCTACAACGACTACGGCCGGCCGGCCGCGGACGTGCGCCTGCTGGTCGAGACCCTGGACGCCTCCGGCGCGGTTGTCGCCCGCAACATCGGGTTCGTGCGGGGCGTGGTGCCGCTCAATGACCGCACGTACTTCGAGGTTCCGCTGAAGGTGTCTGGCGCATCCTATCGAGTTTCCGTGACTTCTCTCGATTGGAAGGGTGGCGGCGGCGGGATGTAGCCTCGCCACGCTGCCGGGGCGATCAGGTGACCTTGCTGTAGACCCCGGGCGGGATGATGCGGTAGATCGCGAGCGGCTGGGAGACGTTCTTGAAGCTGCGCTCCCCGAGCGACTCGAGCACGAAGATCCCCACGATCCGGTCGGCGGTCACCTGCCCCACCACGATGTCGCCCCCCTCCGCCGCGCCGGCGAAGCGGGCCGCAATGTTGGTAGTCGGGCCGGTGGCGGTGAAGGTCCAGCGCTGGGACCCGGCGCCACCGAGCTTGGTCGCGCCCACCAGCGCCTGCCCGGTATTGATCCCCATGTGCAGCGCGATCGCCGGGAAGACCCCCGCGTACTCCTCGTTCAGCGCGGTCGCCTTCTGGCGGATTGCGAAGGCGGCGCGAGTGGCGTTGAGCGCGTGGTCCTCCGAGCCCGCGCTCTCCCCGCGGCGCTTGCCCTGGAAGATCACCATGAGCCCGTCGCCCGCGGTCTCGTTGACGTCGCCGTGGTGGCCGCGGATGAGCTCGAGGAAGCTCGAGAAGTAG
>DASZJM010000179.1:0-6162 GCA_035948165.1 Candidatus Methylomirabilota bacterium | reverse complement strand
GCACATCGCGGCGGTCAAGGCGAAGGCGCGGTGGGCGTTGCCCATCGAGATGCAGCGGGCGACGACGTCGGTCTGCTCCGCGTCGTAGGCGACCCCGTCCAGCGCGGTGAAAGGGATCGGGGGCGCCACCACCGCGATCTTGGGGGTGGCCGCGCTGCCGGGGATGCCCATCGCCTCCGCGGCCGCGACCCGGATGGCCTCGAGCCGCGCCACCAGGACTCGGTCCCCGTCCATCGCCGCAGGCGGCTCGGTGCCGCTCAGCCCCAGATCCTTGGCGCGCACGAAGACCATGGGATTGGTGGCGTCGACCATCGAGGCCTCGACCCCCGCGATCATCTCGCGGGGGCGCCCGCTCGGCAGGAGCCGGCCGGTGCGCGCGCCGCCCGGCTCGAGGAAGTCGAGCGCGATGCGGGCGCCGAGCCCGGCCACTCCGGGCAGCTCGAAGTCGCCGACCACCGCGGCCTCGCCGTCCACCACCGGGACGCGGGCCACGATGACCTTTGCGGTGTTGGTGTTGTGGATGCGGACCGCGGTCTCTCCGTTGGCGTAGGGCACGATCCGCTCGTCGATGGCGAAGGGCCCCACCGCCGAGGAGCAGTTGCCGCAGTTGCCGGTGTAGTCGACGACCGACCGGCCGATCTCCACTTGAGCGAACGTGTAGTCGACCTGGGCGTCGGGATGGGTGGGCGGGCCGATGATGAAGGCCTTCGACAGCGACGAGATCCCGCCGCCCAGCCCGTCGAGCTGGCGGCCATAGGGATCCGGGCTGCCGAGCGCGGCCAGCAGGATGCGGTCGCGCTCCGGTCCGGCCGGCGGCAGATCGCGCTCGTGGAAGGCGAGGCAGCGGCTGGTGCCGCCCCGCATGTAGACCGCTCGCACTCGGGACTGGGCCATGGGATCTACCTCCTCACTTTGTGCCCCTCACCCTGCCCTCTCCCCAGAGGGAGAGGGGGAAGCGGAGGCGGTCTGGGTGAGCAGGCCGCCGGCCAGGAGCATGTCGCGCTCGCGTGGGCTCAGGATCGCGCGCAGGCGGAAGCGCGCGCCGGTTCGGTGGTCGACCGCCTCCACCGGCGCGCCGGCGGCGAGGTTCTCCCGCAGGGTCGGGAGCTCGAGCACGTCGTCGCGCTCGATGCCGTCGTAGTCGGCCGGATGCTCGAACTCGAGCGGCACGATGCCCCAGTTGATCAGGTTCGCCCGGTGGATGCGGGCGAAGCTCTTGGCGAGCACCGCGCGCACTCCGAGATGGAGCGGCGACAGCACCGCCGCCTCGCGCGACGAGCCCTGTCCGTAGATCTCGCCGCCCACGACGATCCCGGTGCCGGCCGCCCGCGCGCGGGCCACGAAGTCGGCGTCCACGTTGCGAAAGCAGAACTCCGCGATCGCCGGCACGTTGGAGCGGAACATCAGCACCGCGGTGCCGGAGGGCGAGATGTCGTCGGTCGAGACCTTGTCCCCGAGCTTGATCAGCACCGGGGCGCGCAGGTGCGCCTCCACCGGCCGCCCACGCGGCACCGGCTTGATGTTCGGGCCCTTCAGCACCTCGACGGTCGCGGCCTCGGCCTCGGTCACCGGCGGGATGAGCCCGGCCACCGAGGCGAGGAGGGACGCGGGCCACCGCCGCTCCGGCGCGACGCCCGCGGTGCGCGGGTCGGTGATCCGCCCGGTGAGGGCGGAGGCCGCCGCGGTCAGCGGCGAGCAGAGGTAGACGGCGTCGTCCTTGGTGCCGCTTCGCCCCGGGAAGTTGCGGTTGAAGGCCCGCAGGCTGCGGCCGCCCGAGGCCGGCACGTGGCCGATGCCCGCGCACGCCCCGCAGGTGGGCTCGGAGATGCTGGCGCCGGCCGCGAGCAGGGTGGCGAGCAGGCCCTCGCGCGCCATCACCTCGAGGATCCGGTGGCTGCCCGGGAACACCACGAAGGTGCACGAGGGCGCCACGCGCCGGCCCTCGAGCACGTGGGTGACCGCCTGCATGTCCTCCCACGAGGAGTTGGTGCAGGAGCCGACCATGACCTGCTCCACCGGCTCGCCCGCGACCTCGGAGACCGGCACCACCCGGTCCGGCGAGCCGGGCAGGGCGACCAGCGGCTCGATCGCGTCGAGGTCGACCTCGATGCGGTCGTCGTACTCCGCGTCCGGGTCGGGCCCGAGCGGCCGCCACTCCGCCTCGCGCCCGAGCAGCCGGAAGTACTCGCGGGTGGCCTCGTCGGAGGGGAACACGCTGGTGGTGAGGGTGAGCTCCGCGCCCATGTTGCAGATGGTGGCCCGCTGCGGCAGCGAGAGCGTCGCGGCCCCGGGTCCGCCGTACTCGAAGATGCGCCCGCTGCCGCCGCGCACCGAGTAGCGCCGGAGCAGCTCCAGAATCACGTCCTTGGCCGAGACCCAGGGGCGCAGCCGCCCGGTGAGCCACACCGAGGTGACGCGCGGCATGGTCAGGAAGTACGGCCCGCCGCCCATCGCCACCGCCACGTCGAGCCCGCCCGCCCCGATGGCGAGCATGCCGGCGGAGCCGCAGAGCGGGCTGTGGCTGTCGGTGCCGAGCAGCATCTCGCCGGGGACGCTGAACGACTCGAAGTGCACCTGGTGGCAGATGCCGTTGCCGGGCTTGGAGAACCACGCCCCGTAGCGGCGCGCCGCGGTCTGGAGATAGCGGTGGTCGTCGGAGTTGCGCGAGTCCACCTGGTAGACGTTGTGGTCGATGTAGGCGACCACGCGCGGCGGCCGCACCCGCGGGAAGCCCATGGCCTCGAATTGTAAGAACGCCATGGTCCCGTTGGTGTCGGTGAGCAGGGCCTGATCGACCCGCAGGCCGATCTCGTCCCCGGCCACCGCCTTCCCGGCGACCAGATGGGCCTCGATGAGCTTGCGGCTGAGACTCAGGCCCATGGACTTGGGTCTAGCGCTTGTCGACCGCGACGAAGGCGCGGCGGGCGGGGCCCTTGTAGTCGGCGCGGGGCCGGATCAGCCGGTTGTCGTCGTACTGCTCGAGCAGGTTGGCGGTCCAGCCCGCGATGCGCGAGGTGGCGATGACCGGGGTGAAGAGATCCACCGGGATGCCGATCGAGTAGAAGAGCGGCGCCGAGTAGAAGTCGACGTTCGGGATCAGCCGCTTGGTGGCCTGGACCTTGGCGTGGAGCTTGACCGCGAGGTCGTACCAGAGCGCCTGGCCCGATTGCCGGCAGGCCTCCTCGGCCATGCCCTTCAGGATCGCCGCGCGCGGATCGCCCGCGGTGTAGACGCGGTGGCCGAAGCCCATCAGGCGCCGCTTCTCGCCCATCGCCCGGTCCACGAACGCGTCGACGTTGTCGAGGCGGCCCACCTCGAGCAGCGTGCGCATCACCGCCTCGCCGGCCCCGCCGTGCAGCGTGCCCTTGAGCGCGCCCACCCCGCCCGCCACCGCCGAGTGCATGTCGGAGAGCGTGGCCGCGATCACCCGGGTGGTGAACGTCGAGGCGTTCAGCTCGTGCTCGGCGTAGAGGGTGAGGCACGCGTCGAAGGCCTTGGTGGTCACCGCGGTGGGCCGGGCCCCGGTGAGCATGTAGAGGAAGTTGGCCGCGAGCGAGAGCCCGGGGTCCGGCGGCACCGGGGCCTGGCCGCTCCGCACCCGGTGGTGCGCGCAGATCGCGGTGGCGAACTGGCTGGTGAGCCGCACCGCCTTGCGCAGGTTGGCCGGCCGGGAGTTGTCGGTCGCGTCGGGATCGTGCATGCCGAGGACCGCCACCGAGGCCTGCAGCACCCGCATCGGGTCGGTGTCGCGCGGCATCAGGGCGTAGGCGCGGACGAGGTCGTCGGGAATCGCACGCACCGCGGCCAGCTCCACCTGGAAGTGGTCGAGCTGCACGCGGGTGGGCAGCTCGCCGTGCCAGAGCAGGTAGGCGACCTCCTCGAAGGTGGCCTTCCGCGCCAGCTCGTCGATGTCGTAGCCACCGTAGGCCAGCCGGCCGTTCTTGCCATCCAGATCGCACAGGCGCGTCTCGGCGGCGACCACGCCTTCGAGACCCCGGATGAGCTGGCTGCTCTCGGTCATCGGCGACTCTCCTGGGCCCTCCGAGTGCTCGGCGGACGGCAGACGCGGGCGGACATGACGCAGTCGACGGTATACCGCGTCCTGGAAGTGCGCAAGGGCGTTGGAGACGGAGCGCGGACCGAGTAGAATCGGGCGAGGTCGGCGAACCCCCCACCATGGCGTTGCCAGTCGCATCGGGCCGCTCGGGAGTCACGGCCGGTGCCGTCGGGTCCCCACCCTC
Organism: Candidatus Methylomirabilota bacterium; assembly: GCA_035948165.1. Classification (GTDB taxonomy): domain Bacteria; phylum Methylomirabilota; class Methylomirabilia; order Rokubacteriales; family CSP1-6; genus CAMLFJ01. The sequence continues at coordinate 1,921 of DASZJM010000179.1, read as the reverse complement.
CCTGCTCGAATCGCTGCGCCGCGCCTGGCCCGCCTACGTCGTCCTCGGCTGCACGCTGCTCCTGACCTTCGGGGCCTGGCGCTACGCCCTGCGGACCGTCCGGGCCGACGAGCAGGAGCGCTTCGCCCGCGTGGTCGCGGCGAGCGAGGAGGCGATCGACCGGCGCTTCGACTCCTACGTGCAGATCCTCCTGGGCGTGCGCGCGCTCTTCGCGGGCAGCGGCGACGTCGAGCGGAGCGAGTTCCGATCCTACGTCGCGACGCTCGAGCTCGAGGGCCGCTACCAGGGCATCCGCGGCATCGGCTGGGCTCCGCGGGTGCCGGCCGCCCAGTGGGCGCGGCACGAGGCGGCGATGCGGCGCCAGGGCATGCTCGGCTACGAGATCCATCCCGCCACCGACGCCCCGGAGGCCTTCCCGGTCGTCTTCGCCGCGCCGGCCGAGGGCTTCGCGGATCGGGCGTTCGGTCTCGACGTGATGAGCCGGCGCGAGAACCGGGCCGCGCTCGAGCGGGCCCGCGACCGCGGAGAGCCCGCGATGGGCGAGCGGGTCCGCCTCCTACGCGAGGAGGGCGGCGTCGGGTTCGTGATCTTCGTGCCGGTCTACCGGGGAGGTCGCGTACCCGCCTCGGTGGAGGAGCGGCGCCGCGACCTGGAGGGCTTCGTGTCCGCCGCGTTCCGTCCCGACCTCATGCTCCAGATCCTCTTCGCCTCCCCGCTCGCGGAGCCGGTGGATCTGGAGGTCTACGACGGCGTCGACCGGCAGTCCGAGCAGCTCCTCTACGACCGCGACCGCGGGGCCGGTCCCGGCGACGTGCCGAGGGAGCTCGGCCGCTGGCTCCCGCTCGTCCTCGGTGGCCACACCTGGACGCTCCACGTCGCCACGCTGCCCGCCTTCCACGCCCGGCCCGAGCGGCTCATCCCGCCCGCGGTACTGGGCAGCGGGCTCCTGATCAGCGTGCTCGCCTTCGTGATCACCCTGCTCCAGACCCACGCCCTTCTCCGCGCCCGGCGGCTGGGGAGCGAGATCGAGGCCGCCGACCGGCGCCTGCGCCAGGCCAACGAGCGCTTCGAGCTGGCCGCCGCCGCGGTGCGGTCGGCGATCTACGACTGGAGCCTGCGGCACGGCACCGTGGTGTGGACCCAGGGGCTCACCGAGCTGTGCGGGTATCCCCTCGACGAGGTCGGCGCCACCCACGAGTGGTGGATCGATCGCCTCCACCCGGACGACCGGGCGCGGGTGCAGCGGCAGGTCGAGGCGGACGCGGCGGAGGGCCGTGACTTCGAGACCGAGTACCGCTTCCGCACCCGGACCGGCGACTACCTCGAGGTCGAGGACCGCGGGCACTTCGTGCGCGACGCCAAGGGGCGCGCGGTCCGCATGGTCGGCTCCCTGATCGACATCTCCGAGCGCAAGCGGGCGGAGACGATCCTGCGCGAGAGCGAGGCGCGGCAGCGCGCGGTGCTCGAGTCGGCGATGGACGCGTTCGTGAGCATGGACCACGAGGGGCGTGTGACCGAGTTCAATCCGGCCGCGGAGCGCCTGTTCGGCCACGCCCGTGCCGACGTCCTCGGCCGGGAGCTGGCCGAGGTGATCGTGCCGCCCGCCTACCGGGACGCGCACCGGCGGGGGCTCGCGCGCTACCTCGGCACCGGCGAGAGCACGATCCTGGGTGGGCGCATCGAGGTGGCCGCGCTGCGCGCCGACGGAACCGAGGTGCCGGTGGAGCTGACCGTCACCGCGCTGCGGGTGGGCGGCCCGCCCGCCTTCAGCGCCTACATCCGCGACCTCACCGAGCCGAAGCGCGCCGCCGCCGCCCGGGCGAGCCTCGAGATGCAGCTCCAGCAGGCCCAGAAGATGGAGGCGGTCGGCCGGCTCGCGGGCGGGGTCGCCCACGACTTCAACAACATGCTCACCGTGATC
>DASZJM010000178.1:0-5758 GCA_035948165.1 Candidatus Methylomirabilota bacterium | reverse complement strand
TGCACCACGATGGGCCGCTTGCCGCCCACCTTGACCCCGCCCACGTCCACCGCCACCGTCTTGCGTCGCTCGTGAGTGCTCATCGCGTGACGGTCATCATACCATCCCACCCCGGGGAGTATGATGACGCCCATGTCCGCCTCCGCCGAGGCGCTCGTGGCCCGCACGGTGGCCTCGTTCGAGGCCCCGGCCCCCGCGCTCGACGCCATCGCGAAGGAGTTCCAGACCCAGATCGCCCAGGGACTGAGCGGCGGCGGCTCTCTCAAGATGCTGCGCACGTTTACGCAACAGCCCACCGGCCGGGAGCGCGGGCGGGTTCTGGTGGTGGACTGGGGGGGCACCAACGCGCGGGCCGGCCTGGTCGAGCTCGCCGGCGGCACCGCCCGCATCGTGGCCGAGGAGACGCTGACCTTCCCGGAGGCGATGAAGCGCGGCGCGCCGGAGCCGGTCTTCGACCTCATCGCGGGGGCGGTCGGCCGCGTGACCCGGGCCCAGGGGGTCGACGCTGCCCCGCTCGCCTTCGTGTACTCGTACCCGGCGCGGCTCGAGCGCATCGACCGGGCGGTGGCGCTGGCCTCGACCAAGGGCTGGCGCCTGCAGGGCCTGGTGGGGCGGGACGTGGCGGCGATGCTCACCGACGCGCTCCGGCGCGCGGGCCTCGAGCGGATCACGCTGACCGCGGTGGCCAACGACACGGTCGCGGCCCTGATCTTACAGACCTACCGGGCGCGCGGCGGTGACGGCACCGGGCGCCCGGCCGACATCGGCTTGATCCTCGGCACCGGCACCAACCTCGCCGCGGACCTGGGGTCGGCGGGCATCCGCAACCTCGAGTCGGGGAACTTCGACGGGGTCGCCCCCTTCGAAACGCCGTACGACACCGCGCTCGACCGCGAGCTCGACGAGCCGCCGCCGGGCGCGCAGCGCTTCGAGAAGATGGTCTCCGGCCACTACCTGGGCGAGATCGTGCGCCGCGTGCTCGTGGATGTCGAGCGGCGCACCGCCGCGTTCCATTGGTCGGCCGCGCCCGCGATCGCCACCGCCTTCGGGTTCGACAGCGCGCATCTCTCGCGGATCGCGGCCGACCGGAGCGCCGCGCTCGACGACGTGCGGGCGCTGCTCGCCGCGCTCGGGATCGAGAGCACGCCCGCGGAGCGGCGCGCGCTCTCCGCACTCGGCGCCGCGGTGGCCCGCCGCGCGGCGCGGCTGGTGGCCGCCGCGTTCACGGGCACGCTGCGCTTCCTCGACGGGGGGCTCGCCGAGCGGCGTACCATCGCGGTGGACGGGAGCCTCTGGGGCGGCTACCCCGGCTTCGAGGGGCTCGTGCGCGAGGCGCTGGCCGAGCTGATCGGCCGGGAGCGGGACGAGCGGGTGGAGATCGCCTTCGTGAAGGATTCGACCAGCGCGGGGGCGGCCGTGATCGCGGCCGTGGCCGCCGCGCAAAGGAGCGAGGCATGCAGCTCGGCATGATCGGACTGGGGCGCATGGGCGCCAACATGGTGCGGCGGGTCGGCAAGGCGGGGCACCAGTGCGTGGTCTACGACGTGCACGCCGACGCGGTGGCCACCCTCGCGCGCGAGGGCGCCGCCGGCGCCGACTCGCTCCCCGCCTTCGTGAAGGCGCTCGCGCGCCCGCGTACGGTGTGGCTCATGGTCCCGGCCGCGGTGGTGGACCGGACGCTCGCCGATCTGGTGCGGCTGCTCGAGCCGGACGACGTGGTCATCGACGGGGGCAACTCCCACTACCACGACGACATCCGCCGGGCCGGCGATCTGCGGGAGCGGCGGCTCCACTACGTCGACGTGGGGACGAGCGGCGGGGTGTGGGGCCTCGAGCGCGGATTCTGCCTCATGATCGGCGGCGAGGCGGCGGTGGTGGAGCGCCTGGATCCGATCTTCAAGGCGCTCGCGCCCGGCGCCGGCGCCATCCCGCGCACCGAGGGGCGCGAGAAGATCGACGGCACCGCCGAGCAGGGGTATCTCCACTGCGGGCCGTCGGGAGCGGGGCACTTCGTCAAGATGGTGCACAACGGGATCGAGTACGGCCTCATGGCCGCCTACGCGGAGGGGCTCAACGTCCTGCGCCACGCCAACGTGGGAGCGAGCCAGCACGCCGCGGACGCGGAGACCTCGCCGCTGCGCAACCCGGAGCACTACCGCTACGACCTGAACCTGCGGGACATCGCCGAGGTGTGGCGGCGCGGCAGCGTGGTGGCCTCGTGGCTGCTCGACCTCACCGCGAGCGCGCTGACCAAGAGCGGTGACCTCGCCGGCTTCTCGGGCCGGGTGTCGGACTCCGGCGAGGGGCGCTGGACGGTGCAGGCCGCCATCGACGAAAGCGTGCCCGCGCCGGTGCTGAGTACCGCGCTCTACGAGCGCTTCAGCTCGCGCGGGGAGGCCGACTTCGCGGGCAAGGTGCTCTCCGCCCTCCGCTTCGAGTTCGGTGGCCACCACGAGAAGCCCGCGTGACCTCCGCCACCCGCGCCGCGGTCGTCTTCCTGGTCGACGTCGACAACACCCTGCTCGACAACGACCGCGTCACCGACGACCTGCGCCGCTACCTCGACCGGACGGTGGGCCCGGAGGGCCGCGCGCGCTACTGGGCCCACTTCGAGCGGCTGCGCGTCGAGCTGGGCTACGCCGACTACCTGGGCGCGCTCCAGCGTTACCGGCTGGAGTTCCCGCGCGACCCGCACCTCCTGACGGTGTCCGCGTTCCTGATCGACTACCCGTTCGCGAACCGGCTCTACCCGGGCTCGCTCGACGTGCTGGAGCGCTTCCGGGGCTTGGGCCCCACCGTGATCCTCTCGGACGGCGACGTCGTGTTCCAGCCGCGCAAGATCCAGCGCTCCGGGCTGGGCGAGGCGGTGGACGGCGTGCTGATCTACGTGCACAAGGAGCGGGAGCTCGACGACGTCGAGCAGCGATACCCCGCCGATCACTACGTCCTGGTGGACGACAAGCTCCGCGTCCTCACCGCGGTGAAGCAGGGGTGGAACGCCCGGGTGACCACCGTGTTCCCGCGGCAGGGCCACTACGACCACGATCCGGAGACCGTCGCCACCAATCCGGCCGCCGACCTCACCGTCGAGCACATCGGCGACCTCGTCGACTACAACCTGTCCACGCTGCGGGCGCGCGCCTCCTCCGGCGTCGCCGCGGGACCGGGTAACGGGAGATGAGCCGATGGCGATGCCGGCCGAGCAGATCCGACTCCTCGACGCGTACTGGCGGGCCGCGAACTACCTGACCGTCGGTCAGATCTATCTCCGCGACAACCCGCTGCTGCGGGAGCCGCTCGCCCCCGCGCACATCAAGCCGCGGCTCCTCGGCCACTGGGGCACCTCGCCGGGGCTCTCCTTCATCTACGCGCACCTGAACCGGCTCGTGGCCGAGACCGACGCCGACGTCATCTACCTGGCCGGCCCCGGCCACGGCGGGCCCGCGATCGTGGCCAACGTGTATCTCGAGGGCACCTACTCCGAGATCTACCCGGAGGTGACGCGTGACGAGGCGGGCCTCCGCCGGCTCTTCCGGCAGTTCTCGACGCCGGGCGGCATCCCGAGCCACGTGAGCGTGACCACACCCGGCTCCATCCACGAGGGTGGCGAGCTGGGCTACGTGCTGGTCCACGCCTTCGGGGCCGCCTTCGACAATCCGGAGCTGATCGTGGCCGCGGTGGTGGGCGATGGGGAGGCGGAGACCGGCCCGCTCGCCGGGAGCTGGAACGGCATCGATTTCCTGAACCCGGCGCGCGACGGGGCGGTGCTGCCGATCCTGCACCTGAACGGCTACAAGATCAGCGGGCCCACCGTGCTCGGGCGCACCGGCGGCGACGACGTCGTCGACCTGCTGCGGGGCCACGGCTGGGAGCCGCATGTGGTGGAGGGCGACGATCCGCTCGCGATGCATCCGCGCTTCGCCCAGGTGCTGGACGACTGCCACGCCCGTATCCGCGCCATGCAGGTCGAGGCCCGCCGTCCGGGCGCGGATCGCGCCGGCGCCTCACGGCCGCGCTGGCCCGCGATCGTGCTGCGCACGCCCAAGGGATGGACGGGGCCCAGGACGGTCGACGGCCTGCCGGTCGAGAGCACGTTCCGCGCGCACCAGGTGCCGCTGGACCGCGTGCGCGAAGATCCCGAGCACTTGGCATTGCTCGAGCGGTGGATGCGGAGCTACCGTCCCGAGGAGCTGTTCGACGACCGCGGCCGGCTGCGCGCGGAGCTGGCCGCCCTCGCGCCGGCCGGGGAGCGCCGGCTCGGGGCCAATCCCCACGCCAACGGCGGCCGCGTACTCCGCCCGCTCGACCTGCCCGACTACGCGGACTACGCGATCCCGGTCCCGCGGCCGGCCACCGAGCTCCACGGGTCGACCCGCCAGCTCGGCAAGCTGATGCGCGATGTCTTCACGCGCAACCGGGCCGCCGCCAACTTCCGTCTCTTCTGCCCGGACGAGACCAACTCCAACCGTCTGGGCGACGTGTTCGAGGTCGAGAACCGGTGCTCGATGCTCCCGACCACGGCCGCCGACGACCACGTCGGGCCGGACGGCCGGGTGATGGAGATCCTGAGCGAGCACTGCTGCCAGGGCTGGCTCGAGGGCTACCTGCTCACCGGGCGCCACGGGCTCTTCGCGAGCTACGAGGCGTTCGCGATGGTCTCGGCGTCGATGACCGTGCAGCACGCCAAGTGGCTGCAGGAGGCGGACCGGCTGCGGTGGCGGGCGGACGTCGCCTCGCTCAACATCCTGCTCACGTCCACGTCGTGGCGGCAGGACCACAACGGCTTCAGCCACCAGGGACCGGGGCTGATCGACGTGGTGCTCTCGAAGAAGGGCACGGTGTCGCGGATCTACCTGCCGCCCGACGCGAACTGCCTGCTATCGGTGGCCGATCACTGCTTCCGCAGCCGCAACTACGTCAACCTGATCGTGATCGACAAGCAGCCGCAGCTGCAGTGGCTCGACCTCGAGTCGGCCCGCGCCCACTGCGCGCGCGGCGCCTCGATCTGGCCGTGGGCGAGCAGCCCCGGCGCCGACCCGCCAGATGTGGTGCTGGCCTCGGCGGGCGACGTGCCGACCCTCGAGGTGGTGGCCGCCGCCTGGCTGCTCCGCCGCCACGCCCCCGGCATCCGGGTGCGGATGGTCAACGTGGTCGACCTCATGACCCTCTTCGCCCCGCGCTTCCACCCCCACGGGCTCGGCGACGAAGCGTTCGTTGCCCTCTTCACCGCGTCGGCCCCGGTGGTGTTCGCCTTCCACGGCTACCAGCGCGCGGTCCACGAGCTGATCCACGGGCGGCCGCACGCGGGACGCTTCCACGTGCGCGGCTTCAACGAGGAGGGCACGACCACCACCCCGTTCGACATGGTGGTACGCAACGAGATGAGCCGCTACCACCTCTGCCTGGAGGCGCTCCGGCGCGTCCCGGAGGGCGAGACGCGCGGGGCGGCCCTCGCCGCGCACTGCCGGACGATGCTCGATCGGCACGACAGCTACATCCGCGAGCACCTCGAGGACCTGCCGCAGGTGCGGGACTGGCGCTGGAGCGAGCCCTGATGCCGGGCCCGCCCGTCATCCTGTGTCTGAACGCGGGCTCCTCGTCGCTCAAGTTCTCGGTCTGGGCCGCGGAGGAGTGCCTCGGACAGGGCGAGGTGGAGGAGATCGGCCGACCCGGCGCCTCCGCCTGGCTCACGCCGACGGGCGGGCGCGAGCGGCGGCTCGCCGGGCAGTGGACCGATCACGGCGCGGCGGTCGCCGCG
>DASZJM010000177.1:0-2598 GCA_035948165.1 Candidatus Methylomirabilota bacterium | reverse complement strand
GTGATCCAGGCCGCCGCCGAGATCGCGGGCTTCAACTACGTGCTGGCGCCTGCGGCGCGAGGCCGGAAGGTCACGGTTCAGACGGTGGGCAAGATCTCGAGCGACGAGGTCTTCCCGGTGCTGCTCACCATCCTCGACGTCAACGGCCTCGCCGCGGTGCGCTCCGGCAACCTGTACCGGATCATTCTTCGGGAGAACGCCCCGCAGACGTCCGTGAAGACCATCGTCGGCCGGGAGGTGAGTGCCGGCCTGCCCGACGACGAGGTGGTGACCCAGGTGGTTCCGCTCCAGTTCATCGGCGCCCAGGACGCGATCGCGCTGCTGCGCCCGTTCGTACCCGCTCAGGGCGCCCTCGCCGCGCACCGCGAGACGAATCTCTTGATTGTCACCGACAGCGCCGCCAACGTCCGCCGGCTCCTCGAGGTGCTCAACCTGGTGGACGTCGAGGTGGCGCTGAGCGAGCTGCAGATCATCGCGCTCAAGCACGCCGACGCGCAGGAGCTGGCCCAGCTCCTGGCCCAGCTCTTCGCGAGCGGGCGCGTGGGCGCGGCGCCGGGCGTCCCGGCCTCGCCGGGGCCCCCGGCCGCACCGCCCGCGGGCACCTCGCCGCCTCCGCCGGTCGCGGGTGTGCTCGCCGGGGACCGCCCGCTGATCGTCCCCGAGCGTCGCTCCAACTCGCTCGTCGTCCACGCGCGCAAGCAGGACATGGAGACCATCCGCCGCCTGATCGAGAAGCTCGACGTGGATCTCTACGGAGGCCAGCGGGTCTTCATCTACTTTGCGGAGAACACCAAGGCCCGCGACCTCGCCACCACCCTCGACGCCATCTACGGGCGCGGGGATCGGGGCCCGGCCATTACCGGCTCCCAGCAATACCCGCCCGCCTCGACGAGCATCTCCGGCCTCTCCGGCTCCTACGCGAGCCGGACGCTCTCGCCCACCGTGCCGCCGCCGCTCTTGTCGGCCCCGGCCCCGCCCCCGCTCCTGCCCGCGGTGGCGCGGCCGGCGGGCGGGCCGACTCCCTTCCCCGGCCTCTCCGTGGAGGGCGCGCCGCTCGCGGTCGAGATCCGCTTCGTGGCCGACGAGGTCACCAACGCGGTCATCGTGACCACCTACCCGCGGCTCTGGAAGGAGATGGAGGAGACGATCCGGAAGCTCGACAAGATGCCGCGCCAGGTGCTGATCGAGGTGCTGGCCGCCGAGGTCACCCTGACCGACGACACCAAGCTCGGCGTCGAGTGGGCGGTGCGCTCGGGGCGCTTCGACGTGAGCTCGTCGCCCTCCGGCGTGCTGCCCTCCCGCCCCGCGTCGTCGCTGATCCCGCTGGGCGGCGCGGTGCCGGTGGGTTTCAACTTCTTCACCTTCGCGGCCGACAAGTTCCTGGCCGCGCTCAACGCGCTCGCGAGCGAGAACCGGGTCAACGTGCTGTCGAACCCGTCCATCATGACGGCCGAGAACCGGAAGGCGGTGATCAACGTCTCGACCTCGGTGCCGATCGTGACCTCGCAGCAGGTGCCCGTCGCCGCCGGCGGCTTCACCGGCAACTCCATCACCCAGACCGTCGAGTACCGGGACGCCGGGATCATCCTGACCGTGATCCCCCGCATCGGCGAGCAGGGCACGGTGGCGCTCGACGTCAAGCAGGAGGTCAACGAGGTGGGCGAGAACGAGCCGCCCCCGATCAACTCGCCGCGCTTCACCAAGCGCGAGGCGGAGACGTCGGTGGTGCTGCTGAACAACCAGACCCTGGTGCTCGGAGGCCTCATCCAGAACAATCGCACGCGGGTCCGCGTCGGCATCCCGTTGCTCAGCCGGATTCCGATCGTGGGCTATCTGTTCGGGTCGGTCGAAAACAAGATCGAGAAGACGGAGCTGCTCCTCCTGATCACCCCGCGAACGGTCGGCACCGCGCTCGACGCGGCCCGCATCACCGACCAGATGCGCCGCGTGACCCCGGAGCTGGAGGACTCGATGCGCCAGGCTCCGCGCCGCCTGCCACCCACCGCGCCGGCCCTCCCTCCACCACCGCCCGCCACGCCGTAAGCGCCCGCCGGACGGCACGACCCGGACCGCGGCGGCCGTGTGTGGCGCGGCGTGGGGGGCGTTGATATCCTGAGACACGCCATGGCATCGACGGCCGACGTCGCCGCGCGGGTCGAGGAGCTGCGCGAGCAGCTCAACCGCCACAATTACCTCTACTACACCGAGAACCGGCCCGAGGTCACCGACGCCGAGTACGACCGCCTCTGGCGTGAGCTGGTCGCGCTGGAGGAGGCGCACCCGGAGCTGGTCACGCCAGACAGCCCGACCCAGCGTCCGGGCGGGCGCGCCGCCGAGCTCTTCGCGCCAGTCGAGCACCTGGTGGCCATGCTCTCGCTCGACAACGCGATGGCCCCGGAGGACCTGACCGAGTTCGAGGCGCGGCTCAGGCGCGCCCTGCCCGGCATCGCGCCGGTCTACGTGTGCGAGCCCAAGATCGACGGGCTCGGGGTGGCGCTGCTCTACGAGCGCGGGCGTTTCATCAGGGGCGCCACCCGGGGCGACGGGCGCATCGGCGAGGACATCACCCAGAACCTGCGCACGATCAAGTCGATCCCG
>DASZJM010000176.1:0-13523 GCA_035948165.1 Candidatus Methylomirabilota bacterium | reverse complement strand
CACTCCCGCCCGGCGCTTCGCCGACGGCGGCGCCGCTGCCCGCGTTGCCCTGGCGGGCGTCAGGTTGACGACCCGCCGGGTGCGGATGCTCTCGTCGGCGGCGAGCACGATGCGCAAGCTGTTGACGGCATCGTTCATCTGGTCGGTGAGATCGATGTCCTCCTGTATCGCCTTCAGGAAGAAGCGCTGCTCGCGATTGCACAGCTCCTGGTGATCGGGCTCGTCGGCCAGGTTGATCCGCTCGTCTTTACGGATGAAATTGTTGTTGGCGTCCATCGCGGCGTGGTGGACCTTGAGCGCGTTTGTCCTGGTATGGGAGTCGATGTCGGCGGATTGGGTCATCTCGCCGGCCGCACGCTCCTCGTGCGGCACGACGATGCTGACGCAGCCCTTCGGCCCGACGACGTCCTTCACGAAGAAGGCCACCTCGCTCATCATGGGGCCCCACCCGGCCTCGTACCACCCCACCGATCCGTCGTCGAAGGTGACGTGCAGATGGCCGTAGTTGTAGACCTTCACCTCGTCGCTCAAACGAGCGCCGATGCCATGCACGCGCACCGGCTTGGCGCCGGTCATCTGGCACATGACATCGATGTAGTGCACACCGCAATCGACGATCGGCGAAAGCGAAGCCATGAGGTTCTTGTGCCAGGTCCAGGCCGGTCCGACGCTCTGCTGGTTGAGGTTCATGCGCATGGCCAGGGGCTTGCCGAGGGTCCGTGCCACCTCGACGAACTTCGTCCAGGAGGGGTGCACGCGCAAGATGTACCCGATGACGAGCTTGCGCTTCGTGGCCTTTGCCCGGCGCACCACCTTCTCGGCGTCGGCGACGGTGGTCGCGATCGGTTTTTCCATGAAGACGTGGCATCCCGCCTCGAAAGCCCTGAGCGCATAAGACGCGTGGGTGTCGGGATACGTGTTGATGGAAACCGCGTCGGGCCGGGCCTCCCTCAGCGCGCGGTCGAAGTTCTCGAAACGCGGCACGGCCACGAGCTGGGCGGGCAGGTCAGTGCGCGAGCCGATGCTCCGGCTCATCAGGCCGACCAGTTCGAAGCCATCAATCGATTCGTAGGCCTTCGCATGCGACAGGCCCATGTTGCCGACGCCGACGACCAACACCCTAACCTTGCGTGCCATGCTCCTCCCTCCGCGTTCGTGACTAGGGCGTTTCAGGTTGCCGGCGGCTCGTCGGCCTCGAACAAGACACCGAAGAGGCTGTGGAAGGCGCGGGTCAACACCGGCACCAGTCCTTCCGGAGCGGCCACCGCGATCACCGCCATGGCCACGCCCAGCGCGAGAATCCGGTACAGATCGAACGCCCGCAGCAACTCGGTCAAGAAGGTGAGAATCGCCGTCCCGAAGATCGGGCCGGCGAAGGTTCCCCAGCCCCCGAGCACGATCATGACGAGTAGGTTGATCATCACTCCGAAATCGAACAGCGATGTCGACGCCAGCCCGTTGTAGTGCGCGGAGAATCCGCCGGCCAGCCCGGTGAAGAAGGCGCTGAAGGCGAACAGGAACAGCTTGAAGCGAAACGGGTCGACGCCGCGACTGATGGCGTAGTCCTCCGAGTCCCGCAACGCCCTGAACGCCAGGCCGATCGGAGAGTTCAGGACGCGCCAGATCGCGTAGGTGGCGACGCCGAAGAGCACCAGGCCGGTGTAGTAGTAGAAGACCCGTTCGTACTGCGGCCCCAGGAGGCGGTCGAAGCCGAGCCGGGGTACTCGGGCCAGACCGTAGCCGCCGCCGCTGATCCACTGGGGGCCCGTCGTGATCCAGTTGCGCAACAGCTCGTGAAAGGCCAGCGTCAGCAGCACCACGTAGATCCCGCGCAAGCGAAGCGTCGGCAGGCCGATGATCAACGCCGCGGCGACCGCGGCGATAGGGGCCGCCCAGATGCTCACCCACGGGCTCACGCCGACCGAGAATGACAGCACCCCGGTGGTAAAGGCGCCGACCTGGAAGAGGGCCAGCTGGCCGAATGAATAGACGCCGGAGACCCCCATGATCAGGTTCCAGCACTGCGCGACGATGCCCCACACGAAGAACGTGATGATGAGATGCGTGACGTAGTTGCCCCCGTCGACGAGCATGAGCGCCCAGGGAAGGATCAGCATTGCGACGGCGACGATCCCAATGCCGAGCCGACTCGGCTCGGCCCAGGGACGCGCCGCCGGCCGCAGCCGCGGCCGATCGCCCGCCGATCGGGGAAGCGCCTGACCTTGGCGGGGCGCGTTGGCCTCGATCACAGGCGTCGCACCTCCCCCAGGCCCAACAGCCCGTTGGGCCGGATGACCAGCATCGCGATCATGAACAGGAAGATTCCCGGCAACGCCCAGCTGGGCCCGACGTAAACGGCCAGGAACGATTCCATCAGGCCGATGATGTAGGCGGCCCAGATCGTTCCCCCGACACTGCCGAGGCCGCCGAAGATCGTCACGACCATGGCCATCAGCATCGGCGTGAACCCGCCCGACGGGGTAAAGAACAGGATCGACCCCAGCAGCACGCCGGCCAGACCGGCCAGGGCGGCACTGATGACCATGACGACCACGAACGCCGGGACGATGGGAATGCCCATCAACTTGGCGGCGTCCATGTTCTGCGAGATCGCCCGGATGGCGAGGCCCAGGCGCGACGCGCGCAGGAAGATGGTCATCAACAAGAGGCACACGACCGCGGCGCCGATCACCACCAATCCCTGGTAGCTGATCAGCGTCGTTCCGACCTTGAAGCCGCCGTCGACGACCGGCGGCAATTGCTTCGTCTGCCCGCCGAAGATCAGCAAGATCGTGCTCTGGACGATGATCGAGGCGGCCAGGGTCGCGATCAGCGCCGCGCTGTCCCGGCCGGGCTTCTCCAGGATAGGGTTGATCAAGATCAGCTGGATGAACAGCCCGACCAGGGCGGCGCCACCGACGGCCAGGGCGAACGTCACCGGCACGGGGAGGCCGAGCCCGCCGAGCACGCCGTAGGCGATGTAGGCGCCGGCGATGTACAGCGCGCCGTGAGCGAGGTTCAGCATGCGGAGTGAGCCCCAGATCAGGGTGAGCCCAATCGCCATCAACCCGTAGACGGATCCGTTGAGGACGCCGCTATAGAGCGCCTGCACCAGTCGGTTGAGGATCTCCATTCAGCCCAGATAGGCGGCCAGCAGCGCCTCGTCCCGGAGCAGGTCTGCCGCCGCACCTTCCCGGACCAGCACTCCCGCCTCGAGCAGGTACATCCGGTCGGCCAAGCCGGCGACGTGCTCGGCGTTTTCGTCCACCAAGAGGATCGCCAGCCCCGACCGCTTGATCTCGTCGATGGTCTCGTACACTTGCTCGGTCACGAGTGGCGCCAGGCCGAGCGATGGCTCGTCGATCATCAAGAGGCGGGCTTTGCTCATCAGCCCGCGTCCGAGGGCCAGCATGCGCCGCTCGCCGCCCGAGAGACTGCGTGCGAGCTGCCGCTTCCGCTCGGCCAGCGCCGGAAAGAGATGGAAGACCTTCTCGATCCGCTCGGCTCTCTCGCTCCAGGCCCCGGGTCGATACGCGCCGACCAGGAGGTTTTCCAGTACGGTCATTTCTGGAAACGGCAGATCGCCCTGGGGAATGTGCACGACGCCGGATCCCACGATCTGTTCAGTCGGCAGTCGGGTCAGATCCACGCCGTTGAACTCCACCCGGCCGGCGCTGGGCCGGATCAGCCCTGAGATCGCACGCAGGAGTGTGCTCTTGCCGTGGCCGTTCGGGCCGAGCACCACCACCGTCTCGCCATCGCCCACGTGAAGCGACAGCGCGTGGAGCACCTGGGAGCCGCCGTACCCGGCTTCCAGATCGGTCACCTTCAGCATGAGCGCTCTCCCTCTCGGGGTCTCGCCGTGATCGCGTCGTGCCGCCTACCCAGGTACACCGAGACGACTCGCTCGTCGCGCAGCACCTCGGTCGGCGCGCCCTCGGCAATCTTCTCGCCATGGTGGAGCACCAGCATCCGGCTCGCCAGCGCCTGCACCGCCTTCATCACGTGCTCGATGAGGAGCACCGTCACCCCGTTGTGGTTGACCTTGCGAACGAGGTCGACCATCTCGTCGCGTTCGGCCCGGCTCAGCCCGCCGACGGGCTCATCCAGCAGCAATAGCTTGGGCACGCTCGCCAGCGCGGTCGCGAGCATGAGCCGTTTCTGTTCGAACACCGACAGCGCCGAGGCGAGCAGTGCTTGCTTGTCCAGCAGGCCGCAGAATTCGAGCGCGTCCAGGGCGCGCTCGACGCTATCGGGCCGAAACTCGAGCGTGGGGGTGCCTCCGCCCGGCCGGCCAAAGATGCTTCCCACCAACGCGTTGCCGAGCGCGGTTTGAGTGCCGAAGAAGGCGGTGGTCTGGAAGGTGCGGGCGATGCCGAGCTGGCAGACCTGGTTCGGGCGGAAATGCTGGACCTCGTGGCCGTCGAAGCTGATCACCCCCCTCGTGGCCGGAGAGATTCCCGAGATCGCGTCGAACAGCGTCGTCTTGCCCGCTCCGTTGGGTCCGACGATCGCGAAAATTTCGCCGTGTCGCACGGCGAAGGTCAGGTCGCGGAGGGCAACCAGGCCGCCGTATGCCTTCGTCACCCCTTCGCAGGTCAACATCTCTGAGCGGGGGCCGACCGCATCGAGCTATTCGATCTCGGCTACCCCTTGAGCCAGCGTGGCTGCTGGAACTCACCGTCCGACCACGGCACGGGAGAGATCACGCGGTGCTCCTTGTTCTGGATCTGAACGATGATGTGCGCTTGACCAAGGGAGGGATCGTTCGTCTCGCCCGGGAACGCCACTCCAGCGTGGTTTACCATTCGCAGGCTTCCCGTGATCCCGCGATGGATGAGCCGCTCCGACGCCTGCGCGACCCGCTTGTAGTCCGTGGCCGTGCCGGCGAGGGCGACCGACTTGGCCCAGAACCACGTCGTGTCATAGTTGCCGGGGGCGTTGGCCCAGCCGGGCTCGGCCCCGAACTTGGCCTTGTACTTCGCCATCCAGTCCTTCGTCATCTGGTCCGGCACTCGCCCGAGCACCGTCGCCCAGATGATGCCGTTGGCGGCGTCGCCCGCCAAGTTCATGTATTCCGGCACCGACGGCCCGTACTGCTGATAGAGCAAGGTCGGGATCGGGTTCGCCGCGAACTGCTTGGCCATCGAGGCGTTCCCCGCCGGGCTGTAATCCGTGGTGAAGAGAATCCCCGGCGGGTCTTGCCGGGCCTTGGAGAGGAGCGGCCCCCAGTCGGCCACCTTGCTGGCCGCGAAGCTTTCCTTGGCGGTCACCGTCCAGCCCAGCTCCTTGATCTTCTCGCCGAAGTTCTGGGCGATCCACGCGTCGTACGGGTCGTCGCCGCCCAGGATCACCGCCGTCTTCTTCTTGGGCGTGTACTTGCCGGTCTTCACGAGGTTGTCGAGCCAGAGGGCGAAGCCCTTGCCGTACATCGTGTCGGTGGGATCGGTCTGGAAGATCGACCAGTACTTGGCGGGGTCCTTCGTGTAGCGATCCACCCACCGCTGCTGGGTGTTCACGTTGTAGTAGAGCCGCCCGGCGTTGGCGAGGATGTCGAACTCGGGGCCGGATCCGAGGTGGTACCCGGAGATCACGACGTCCGGTTTCTCGACATCTACGGCGCGATTGAAGGCGGTCGGGATGTCCTCGGCGAGGGAGTCCTTGTCGTCGATCTCCACGTAGCGGAGCTTCTTGCCGAGCAAGCCGCCCATCTCGTTGATCTCGTCGATCGCCATGATTGTCCCGTTGCGCATCTCCTTGCCGTCGGCAGCGATGAAGCCCGTCAACGGAAAGATGCCGACGACCTTGATCTCTCCGCCACCGCCCGCGCTGGTCGCGGAATCGCCGGTGCGGTTCCCCCCTCCTTTTCCGGCGGCGTAGCCGACGCCTGCGCCCACCACGACGCCCCCGACGCCAACGGCCAGAGAGGTTCGCATCAGCTCGCGTCGCGTGATTCCCCGACCTGTCCCCGGCGTTCCTAGTGCCATCGGCTCCTCCTCGCAGACGGGACGCGCGTCCCGCTATTCGTTCCGAACGAGCACCGGCTGGCCGCCCTTCGCCGCCGATTCTTCGATGGCGAATACCACTGCCATCGACTTGTACGCGTCGTAGATCGAGGCGTGCGACTCGACGTTGTTTTCGATGCAGTCCATGAAGTGGGCGATTTGCGCCACGAAGGGATGGTGCGCGACTTCCCCGCTGTCGGGCTTGATTGTGGGGAACGTCCAGTAGTCCAGGGCGCCCGGGTAGTGCGTCGTCGAGTACACGCTGTTGTTCTGGATCGTGCCCTCGGTGCCGAAGAGGCGGATGTTGAAGATGTACGGGGTATCACCGTCGGAGAGCGTCGACAACTTGCCGACCGCGCCGTTTTGGAACCGCAAGGCGGCGATATAGACCGGGTCGTACTCGAAACTGAGGTCGCGCTTCGGTCTCGCCGAGAACGCCGTGACCTCCGTGATATCCCCGCCGAGGTGGCGCACCATGTCGACGGCATGGCACCCTCCGGTGAAGACGGGATTCCTCCCGACCTCGCGGGAGACGTAAGTCCAGTATCCCGGGTATTTCTTCTTCAGGGGATGCCAGTAGTCGCCCTCCGCGTAGATGAGATCGCCGAGGACGCCATCCTTCACCATCTGCCGCACGGTCTCGAACTGGGGGTTCCAGCGCAGGACGAAGCTCACCACGGTCTTCACGCGGGCCTTCGCCACCGCGTCGCGAATGCGCTCGGTGTCCTCGCGAAAGAGGCCGACCGGCTTCTCGATCACGATGTGCCGCCCGGTCTGGGCGGCGCGCACGCAGTGCTCGGCGCGAGCGGTGGGCGGCGTGGCCGACACGACGATCTGGATGCGGTCGTCGCGGAAGAAATCGTCCAGGGACGCGTACTCCTTGCCCTGGATGCCGTGCGCGCGCAGCAGCTCCGTCGCCTTGCCGGGGGTGCGGTTGTAGACCCCCACGACCTCGGTTAGCGGATGATCGCGGAACGGCTTGACATATTCGGGGGCGACCCAGCCTGCCCCTAGGATGCCAACGCCATACTTCTTTGCCATCTCGAGCCCCCCTGGCGGAGATCGCCCAACTCGCGACGTGGCTGGCCCCGCCCTCGAGCGCAACCGCGCCTGACACTACTCTCGGTCGCCGAAGCATGTCAATACACGGGCGCCCGATGATCTGGACGTGTCGCGGGCCGATCGAGACGAGAAGGCGTGGTAGACTCGCGCGCGCATCTCCTCGAAACTCGAACGCGTGGAGCGGAGGAACGCCGTGGCCAAGCTTCATCCCATCCCCGGGTACTCGAACGTCACCGTCGAGCGTGACGTGCCCGCCCGCATGCGTGACGGAGTGACGCTCTACGCTGACGTCTACCGGCCCGCCACGCCCGGCCGCTATCCGGTGATCTTGTTCCGCCACCCGTACGACAAGGCGCCGGCGGCCTCCCTCACCTACGCCCACGCTCCGTGGTACGCCCGTCACGGTTACGTCGTGGTCAACCAGGATGTGCGCGGGCGCTACACGAGCGAAGGGGAGTGGTACCCGTTCCTTCACGAGGCGGATGACGGCGAGGACACGGTGGAGTGGGCGGCCCGCCTGCCCGGAGCCAATGGCCGAGTGGGCATGCTCGGTTTCAGCTACTATGGCGCCACCCAGCTGCAAGCGGCGCTGCGCCGCCCGCCTTCACTCCGTTGCATCTGCCCGGGAATGACCGGCTCCCAGTACTTCGATGGGTGGACCTACAATCGGGGCGCGTTCGCGCTCGCCTTCGTTGCCTCCTGGGCCACGTTCCTCGCGATGGGAGAAGCGAAGCGGCGGCGTGACGATGCCGCCACTGCGGGGATGCTCGGGGCCTTTCTCAATGGACCGAGTCTCTACGGCACCCTGCCGACCCGCGCCTACCCACCTCTGGCGGGCAACGACCTGGCACCTTACTTTCGCGACTGGCTGGATCACTCGACCGACGATGAATATTGGCGCCGCTGGAGCATCGATAGCGACTATAGCCGGCTCGACGTCTCCGCGCTCCACGTCGGCGGGTGGTACGACATCTTTCTCTCAGGCACGGTGAGAAACTTCGAGGGGCTGCGTCGCAGCGCAGGCTCGGAGACATCGCGGGCCCGTCAGAAGCTGCTCGTAGGTCCGTGGTACCACATTCCATGGACTCCGATGCCCGGCGCCGTGCACATGGGGCTTCAGGCGTCCAACCAGGCGGTGAACGGGTGGCAGATTCGCTGGTTCGACCAGTTCTTGAAGGACGAGGACACGGGTGTGCTCGACACGCCCGTCACCCTGTTCCTCATGGGCGACAACGTGTGGCGAGACGAGACCGAATGGCCGCCGCGGGGCACGCGCTTCGTCGACTACTACCTGCACTCCGACGGGCTCGCCAACTCCGCCACGGGTGATGGGCAGCTCAGCACGGAGCCCCCGGGCCGCGAGCCGCCCGACATCTTCAGCTATGACCCTCTCTTTCCCGTCCCTAGCGCCGGAGGGCACTCGTGCTGCTTTCCGAACGTGGCTCCCATGGGGATGGAGCCGCAAGGGTTGCCAGAGTCGTTCAACGGGGTGCTCGTCTATACGAGCCGGCCCCTCGAGCGCGATCTCACCGTGATCGGTCCGATTACGGCGACTCTCTACGCCGCCAGCAGCGCGGTGGACACCGACTTCACCGTGAAGTTGTGCGACGTGTGGCTCGATGGCCGCTCCTTCAACATTCGGGAGGGAATCGTCCGCGCGCGCTATCGCAGCTCTCTCGTGAGGCCCTCGCTGATCACCCCGGACGAAATCTACGAGTACCGCGTCGAATTGGGCCCCACCGCCAATGTCTTCAAGGCGGGGCACCGCATCCGGGTAGATGTCTCCAGCAGCAGCTTCCCCCAGTGGGACCGCAACCTGAACACCGGCGGGCCGCTAGGTGAGGAAGGGGCGGCGCGCGCGCTCGTGGCAAACCAGGTCGTGCTGCACGAGAGCCGTTATGCGTCACGCATCAAACTGCCGATCGCGGATCGCTAGCTCGGAAGCAATCCCTCTCTCTTTCGTCCTTCAGCGTCCCCTCCATCGGCTGCCTGGCCGGCGTGCACTGCCTTCCGGCCCTGAGCGATGCGCGGGCACGGGGGGGTCGGCACGCCGGCAAGGGGGTCTCGACATGGCGCCCCATCGCGTGTAAAACGGGAGCACAATCGCGCAGGCTCTTGGGCGCGCCGACCTCACGAGGCGGGCGTCTCGTGGCACGTCTCTCGGAGAAAGGATCTGCTATGGCGATCACGACCAATCCCTCCGTTGCCGTGCTCCACCCGCTCGATCCCCTCAGCGCCGCCGAGATCCGCGCCGCCGTCGCCGTCGTGCGCGCGTCGGGACGCGTCGGCAGCGATGTCCTGTTCGTCCGCGTGTTCCTGCACGAGCCCGCCAAGCCCGACGTGCTCGGGTTCCGCGAGGGCGATCCGCTCGAGCGCCAGGCGTTCGTGCTGATCCGCGACCGTCGCGCGCGCACGAACTACGAGTCGGTCGTCTCGATCACCGACCGCGCGGTCGTCTCGTGGAAGGAGGTGCCCGGAGTCCAGCCGCCCATCACGCTCGACGAGTTCTTCGAGTGCGAGCGGATGGTGCAGGCCAACCCCGCCTGGCAGGCTTCGATGAAGAAGCGCGGCGTCAACGACTTCTCGCTGGCGATGGTCGACCCGTGGTCGGCCGGACACTACGGTCCGACCGACGATCCCACCCGCCGCCTCGTCCGGGCCCTGACGTGGATCCGCACCGACGAGCTCGACAACGGCTACGCGCGCCCCATCGAGGGCGTCATCACGCTTGTCGATCTCGACCGGATGGAGGTCGTCGAGGTCGAGGATCACGGCGTGGTCCCGCTGCCGACGCGCGACGGCAACTACACGGCCGAGGCCATCGGCAGCCCGCGGAATGTGCCGCACTTCCCGGCCGGTCAGCGCGCCGATCTCCGGAGGCTCGAGATCAACCAGCCGGAAGGGCCCAGCTTCGAGCTCTCGGGCCACGAGCTCCACTGGCAGAAGTGGCGACTCCGGATCGGCTTCACGCCGCGCGAGGGGCTCGTGCTCCACACGGTCGGCTACGAGGACGGCGGCCGCCTGCGACCGATCCTCTACCGCGCGTCGCTGGCCGAGATGGTCGTTCCGTACGGCGACCCCGCGCCCACGCACTGGAGGAAGAACGCGTTCGACGAGGGGGAGTACGGCGTGGGTATGCTCGCCAACCGCCTCCAGCTCGGCTGCGACTGCCTTGGCGAGATCCGTTACCTCGACGCGGTGGTCTCGGATGGCCAGGGTGAGCCGGTGACCCTCGAGAACGCGATCTGCATGCACGAGGAAGACTTCGGGATCCTGTGGAAGCACACGAACTTCCGCACCGGCCAGGTCGAGGTGCGGCGCTCGCGCCGCTTCGTGATCTCGTCGATCGCCACCGTGGGCAACTACGAGTACGGGTTCTTCTGGTACCTTTACCAGGACGGCACCATCGAGCTGCAGATCAAGTTGACGGGGATCGTGTCGACGGGTGCGATCGCGCCGGGCGCCGTGCCCGAGCACGGCGTGCTGATCGCGCCGGGACTCTACGCGCCGAACCACCAGCACTGGTTCAGCTTCCGGCTCGACATGATGGTGGACGGCACCGAGAACTCCGTCTACGAAGTGAACAGCGAGGCCCTGCCCATCGGGCCCGCGAACCCCAACGGAAATGCGTGGGTCTCGCGCCGCACGCTGCTCGCCCGCGAGTCCGCGGCCCAGCGCTCCGTCGATCCGCTCGCGGGGCGCTACTGGGTCGTGACGAATCCCGCGGTCAGCAACTCGCTCGGCCAGCCGGTCGGGTACAAGCTCGTGCCCGGCGAGAACGTCGGCGCCTTCGCCCACCCCGACTCGTCGATCGCCCGCCGCGCCGGCTTCATTATGAAGCACCTCTGGGTCACGCGGTACGAGCGGACGGAGCTCTTCGCCGCCGGCGACTATCCGAACCAGCATCCGGGCGGCGCCGGGCTCCCGGCGTACGTGAAGGCCGACCGCCCGCTCGAGCAGAGCGACATCGTCTTGTGGTACAGCGTCGGCTCGCACCACATCTCTCGCTCCGAGGAGTGGCCGGTGATGCCCGTGGGCTACGCGGGGTTTCAGCTCAAGCCCGCCGGCTTCTTCGTCGGCAGTCCGGCGCTCGACGTGCCCGCGTCTTCCCACAACGGGCACAACGGTGGCGCGCACTGCCACTAGCCGATGCTGACGGTCTACAAGGTCGGCGAGCAAGACCGGCGCGTGGTGGAGGAGTTCCTGCGGAAGCCGGTCGGGCACCACAGCCCGGAGCTCCAGCGCGTCCTCAACGTGTTCCGGAGCGAGCCGCTGGCTGGAAAGTACGTCTTGATCTGCACCGTGCCCCATCGCGAGTGGCGGCTCGCCCAGCTCAGCGGGGAGCGCGGGAAGTCCGTCAAGGAGCTCGACGTGGTGTTCACCGACCTGGGAGAGGCGGAGCGCGCGGTGTTCCGGCTCCGCTGGAAGAAGTTCACCGGCTCCGAGCTGTAGTCCAGCCGCTCATGCTCGACTCCTCCGCGAGGGCCTCCTGATGCTGTGCGGCTACTCCGATCGACTCAGCGCGCCGCCCGGCCAGGCGATCCGCTTCATGGTGAACTGCGAGCGACCGAGCTACGAGGCGCAGCTCGTGCGGCTGATCTGCGGGGACTCGAACCCGATGGGCCCCGGCGTGAAGGAGGCGCCGATCGATTCGCCGGTCAACGGCGCCCATCCCGGCCGGGCCCAGGCCATCGAGTCGGGCTCCTACGTCGAGGTAGACGATGGCCCGCGGCTCGAGGTCGCCGGGAGCTTCTCGCTCCAGGCCATGATCTGGCCGACCACGCCCGCCAAGGGGGAGCAGGTGATCGCGGCGAAGTGGCGCGACGCGGACCGCGCCGGCATCGCGCTGGTCATCGGCGGCGACGGCGCCCTCGCCGCGAGGCTCGGCGATGGGCGGGGCCGCGTCGAGGCCCTGTCCACGCAGAAGCCGCTCCTCGCCCACGAGTGGTACTTCGTCGCCGTCACGTTCGACGCGGCCACGCGCGAGCTCGCGCTCTACCAGGAACCGCTCGCGCGCTACCTGCGTGTCGACGACGCCGCCGTGGTCCGCGCGGCCGTCGCCGCGGATCGGGCCGGCGCCACCGGGGCGCCGCTCATGTTCGCGGCGTGCCGCACGGCCGGCGGCGCGCTGAGCGGCAGGTACAACGGGAAGATCGAGGGCCCGCGCCTGGCCAACCGCGCGCTGACCCGGACCGAGATGGAGACCCTCCGGACCGGGCCCGTCCCGACCTCGCTCGTCGGCGCGGTGGTCGGCGCCTGGGACTTCTGGCGCGACATGAGCTCGGAGCGCGTCACCGACGCGTCGGCCAATCTCCTCCACGGCCGCGCCGTGAACATGCCGGCCCGCGCGATGAAGGGCGCGAGCTGGACCGGCGAGGTGATGGACTGGAAGCAGGCGCCCGAGCAGTACGGAGCCATCCACTTCCACGACGACGATCTGTACGACGCGCGCTGGCAGGTGGACTTCACGCTGACTGTGCCCGCCTCGATGAAGAGCGGCCTCTACGCCGCGCGGCTCCGGGCCGGGGAGGAGGAGGACTACGTCCCCTTCGTCGTGACGCCCGCACCTGGTCAGGAGAAGGCCATCGCGTTCCTCCTGCCGAGCGCCAGCTACATGGCGTACGCCAACGAGCACATGGCGGCGAACAGCCCGCTGATTGAGCTCGTCTCGGGCCGCCTGATCCCGTTCGACAAGTACAGCCTGTTCCTGAACGAGCACCGCGAGTACGGCCTCTCGTGCTACGACTCGCACTCCGACGGGTCGGGCGTCTGCTACTCGTCGCGTCTGCGGCCCATCCTCAATATGCGGCCGAAGCACATCAGCTCGCTCGGCGGGGCGGGCTCGTCCCTCTGGCAGTTCAACGCCGACACACACATCACCGACTGGCTCGAGGCCAACGGCTACGAGTTCGACGTCCTGACGGACGAGGACCTCCACGATCGGGGCGCCGCCGCGCTCATGCCGTACCGTGTGGTGCTGAGCGGCAGCCATCCCGAGTACCACTCCCCCGAGATGTGGACGGGGCTCAAGGCGTATCTGGACCGCGGCGGGCGCCTGATGTCCCTCGGCGCCAACGGCTGGTACTGGAAGATCGCGTATCATCCGACGCTGCCTGGGGTCATCGAGGTGCGGCGCAATGAGGACGGCGTCCGCACGTGGGCGGCCGAGCCCGGCGAGTACTACGGCAGCTTCACCGGCTCCTACGGCGGCCTGTGGCGGCGGCAGGGCCGCCCGCCCCAGATGATCGTCGGCACGGGGTTCAGCGCACAGGGCTTCGACGTGTCGGCCCCGTACCGACGCCTGCCCGACAGCTTCGATCCGCGCGCCGCGTTCGTCTTCGAGGGCATCGGCGATGGCGAGCTGATCGGGGACTTCGGCCTCATCGGCGGCGGCGCCGCCGGCCTCGAGCTGGACCGGGCCGACCGGCTCCTCGGCACCCCGCCCCACGCGCTCGT
>DASZJM010000175.1:0-6002 GCA_035948165.1 Candidatus Methylomirabilota bacterium | reverse complement strand
TCGATCTCGTTCGCCCTCATCGGGGTGGTGGTGGGCGAGTTCATCGGGGGCGAATCGGGGGGCGGGCTCGGCTACCTGATCATCCAGTCGCTCGGCACCCTGAACGCGGCGGACATGATGGTGGCGCTCTTCGTGCTGGGCGCGATCGGCATCGTGATGGCGCTGGGGATCAAGCAGCTCGAGGCGCGGCTCCTGCGGTGGCGGCCGGAGAATCGCGAGCGCTGAGGGTCAGCGTGCGGTGTAGGCGGTCAGCTCTTCCTCGTAGTTGCCGTCGGCGGTGTTGGTGCCGCGCAGCTTCACCCAGCCCTTGACCTGCGGGCTGTACCAGAAGTCCTGGGAGGCGCCGCTCTCGATCTCGCGGCGGGAGACCTTGAAGGCCTTGAACGTCCCGGCCGGCGTCTTGACCTCCTCGTAGGCCTCCACCAGCCAGACCCCGGTGAGCACGAAGGTGCGCGTCTGCTCGCCGCTATCGGTCCAGGTGACCGTCGCCGACCATTGCTTGCCGATCTGGATCGGCCACTGCCAGTCTTCCGGGGGCGCGGCCAGGCGGACCGTCTTGTCTCCGTTGGTCCGGGCCAGGTAGCCGAGCTGCTTCGTGTACCAGTAGCGGGAGTCGCCCGCCTCGATCTGGTAGCAGTCGCGCCCCTCGAAGAGCCCCTCGCTCAGCACCTTGCGAGTGACCGAGTACGGCCCCTTCGGCCCGCGTCCGCGGTAGGTCCACGAGTCGCCGACCACCCAGGTCGGGCGCTCCCCGATGTGGACGGTGCGGGAGACGCCGCTGCTCTCGCAGCCGGCGAGGGAGAACGCGACGGCGAGGACGGCCAGCAGCCCGGCCACCGCGTGGATCGGTCGTCGAAGCCTCACCTTCAGAGCATACCGCAAGTGCGGCAAAGCGCCGGACACCTGCGAAGGGGCTAGGCGAGGCGGGCGACGTGGGGCAGGTTGCGGAAGCGCTCCTCCCGGTCCAGGCCGTAGCCGACCACGAACACGTCCGGGATCTCCCGGCCCACGTAGTGGAGCGTCAGCTCCTGGGACCGGGCGCACTGCTTGGCGAGCAGGGTGCACACCCGGATCGAGGTCGGGTTGCGGGTCTGGAAGTTGCGCAGGAGATAGGCCAGGGTACGGCCACTCGCGCAGATGCCCTCGACCACCACGATGTCGCGGCCCTCGATCGGCTCGTCCAGATCTTTCCGGATCCGCACCACCCCCGACGGGGCGATGGTGGGGCCGTAGGCGCCGACCGAGATGAAGTCCACCGTGACCGGCACCGTGATCGCCCGCATGAGGTCGGAGAGAAAGACCGCCGAGCCCTTGAGCACGCCGATCAGGTGCACCGGCCGGCCCTGGTAGTCGGCCGAGATCTGCCCGGCCAGCCGGGCCACGTCGGCCTGGATCGCCTCGCGCTCGACGAGGATCTCGCCCGGGCCGTCGCTCGCCGGAGGCATCAGGCGAACCGGGTGGCCTGGAGGAACTCCCGCGACTGGCGGATCAGGCCCACCGGGGCCAGGCCGGCCCGCTCTCCCTCGTCGAAGCACTGGGAGATGGTGAGCACCGCGTGCAGCGTGTAGCCGCGGGCGGCCAGCAGCTCGCGTCCGCCCTGCTCACGGTCCACCAGGATCACGAGGTCGCGCACGATGAGGCCCACCTCCTCGAGCGGGGCGATCGCCTCGAGCTTGCTCGCCCCGTCGGTGATGATGTCGTCGATGAGCACCACGCGCTCGCCCGCCTTGAACTGGCCCTCGACGCGCTTGCGGGTGCCGTAGCCCTTCTCCTCGCGCCGCGGGTAGACGAGGGGCACGCGCCCGGCGAGGCTCGCGGCCACCGCGAGAGGCAGGCCCGCGTAGGGGACGCCGCCGACCCGCTCGCCACCGCACTGGCTCACCAGCGCCGCCATGAGCGAGCCGATCTGCTCGAGCACGTCCGGGAAGGAGATGACGACGCGCAGGTCGATGTAGAACGGCGAGGTGATGCCGGACTTGAGCGTGAACTCGCCGAAGCGGATCGCCCCGATCTCGTACAGCCGGTGGATGAGGGCCACGGGAGCGGCCGCCTCGCTCGCGCTCATGCGCCCATCTCCCGCAGCACCGCCTCCGCCGCGCCGGCCGGGTCGGCCACGGCGGTGATGGGCCGCCCCACGACCAGGTAGTGCGCGCCC
Organism: Candidatus Methylomirabilota bacterium; assembly: GCA_035948165.1. Taxonomy (GTDB): domain Bacteria; phylum Methylomirabilota; class Methylomirabilia; order Rokubacteriales; family CSP1-6; genus CAMLFJ01. The sequence continues at coordinate 3,847 of DASZJM010000175.1, read as the reverse complement.
GCGGCCGCGGCGGCCCCCGGCGTGGCGATGCGGGACTGGTCGCCCAGCGCGCTGCCCGCCGGCCGCACGCCCGGCGTCACGATCACCCAGCCCGGGCCCCGGCCGGTCCGGAGCGCGCCGATCTCGTTGGGCGACGCCACGCAGCCGTCGAGCCCGGCGGCGGCGGCGAGCCCGGCCAGGTGGAGCACGTGACCCTCCACCGAGTCGGCCACTCCCAGCTCGCGGCCGAGCGCGGCCCGGTCGAGGCTCGTCAGCACCGTCACCGCGAGCACGATCGGTCGCCGACCGCCGAGCTCGCGCGCCGCGGTCGCCGCGCCCTCGGCCGCCGCCGCCATCATGGCGCGCCCGCCGGAGGCGTGGACGTTGAACATCAGCACGCCCATCCGGGTCGCCTCGCGCGCCGCCGCCGCCACCGTGTTGGGGATGTCGTGGAACTTGAGGTCGAGGAAGACCTCGGCGCCCCGCTTCTGGATGGTCTCGACCGCGCCGGGTCCGGCCGCGGTGAAGAGCTGCGAGCCGATCTTGAAGCGGGTGACCAGTCCCTGCAGACGGTCGACCATCCGCTCCGCGTCGGCCAGGGTCTCGACGTCGAGCGCGACGATCAGGCGGTCCTTGACGTGGGTGGGCGGGTGCATGGGGGCCCTCAGCCGGCCCGCTCCCCGCGAGGGAGCGGATGGTAGTACTCCTGGAGTGGCTTGACGGAGATCTCGCCCTTCAGCAGCGCCTCGATGCCGCCGATGGCGGCCTGGGCTCCGTCGACCGTGGTGTAGTACGGCACGTTCAGGGTCACCGCGCTGCGGCGGATCAGGTAGGAGTCGCGGCGGGCCCGCCCGTCCTCCGGGGTGTTGAACACCAGCGCGATCTCGCCGCGCTTCATGAGATCGACGATGTTGGGCCGGTAGTTCTCGTTGACCTTGTGGACGACCTCCACCGTCATGCCCTGCCGCTGCAGGAGCTTGGCGGTGCCGACGGTGGCCACCAGGCTGAAGCCCATCTCGGCGAGCCGCTTGGCGATCTGCAGCACCGCGCGCTTGTCGCGGTTCTTCACCGACAGGAAGACCTTGCCGGAGGTGGGCAGGGGCGAGCCGGCCGAGAGCTGCGACTTCACGTAGGCCTTCCGGAAGTCGTAGTCGATGCCCATCACTTCGCCGGTCGACTTCATCTCCGGTCCCAGGATGGTGTCGACGCCCGGGAACTTGATGAACGGGAACACCGCCTCCTTCACCGCGATGTGCGCGACCTCGCGCTCCTCGGTGAAGCCCAGCGAGGCGAGCGTCGACCCGAGCATGACCCGGGTGGCCAGCTTGGCGAGCGGCACCCCGATCGCTTTGGAGACGAAGGGCACCGTGCGGGAGGCGCGCGGATTGACCTCGAGCACGAAGACCTGCTCGTTCTTGATCGCGAACTGGATGTTGAGCAGGCCGATCACCCCGAGCTCGCGGGCCAGCGCGCGGGTCTGGGTCTGGATGCGCTCGATCTGATCGTCGCCCAGCGAGTAGGGCGGCAGCGCGCAGGCGGAGTCGCCCGAGTGGATGCCGGCCTTCTCCACGTGCTCCATCACCCCGCCCACCACCACCCGCTCGCCGTCCGCGATGGCGTCCACGTCGATCTCCAGGGCGTCCTCCAGGAACTTGTCGACCAGGATCGGGTGCTCCGGGCTGACTCGCACCGCTTCCGTCATGTAGGCCTGGAGGTCGGTCTGGTCGTAGACGATCTGCATGGCGCGCCCGCCCAGGACGTAGGAGGGCCGCACCAGCACCGGGTAGCCGATGTTGTCCGCGATCCGAGCCGCCTCCTCGAAGGAGCGCGCGGTGGAGCCGGGGGCCTGGGCGAGGCCGAGGCGGTCGAGGAGGTCGGAGAAGCGGCGGCGGTCCTCCGCGCGGTCGATGGCGTCGGGCGGCGTGCCGAGGATCGGCACCCCGGCCTGCTCCAGCGGCACCACCAGCTTGAGCGGGGTCTGCCCGCCGAACTGCACGATGACCCCGCGGGGCTGCTCGCGCTCCACGATGCTCATCACGTCCTCGAACGTGAGCGGCTCGAAGTAGAGGCGGTCGGAGGTGTCGTAGTCGGTCGACACCGTCTCCGGGTTGCAGTTGACCATGATCGCCTCGACCCCCGCGTCGCGCAGGGCGAAGGCGGCGTGCACGCACGCGTAGTCGAACTCGATGCCCTGGCCGATGCGGTTGGGCCCGCTGCCGAGGATCACCACCTTCTCGCGTGGCGTGGGGGGTGCCTCGTCCTCCTCCTCGTAGGTCGAGTAGAGGTAGGGGGTGTGGGCCACGAACTCGGCCGCGCAGGTGTCGACCATCTTGTAGACGGGTTTGATGCCGGCTCGGGCCCGGGCGTGCCGGACCTCACCCTCCGTGGCGGAGGTCAGCTGGGCGAGGCGCACATCGGAAAATCCCATCTGCTTGGCCCGGCGCAGCACCGCCGGGTCGCCCAGCCCGGCCGCCGCGATCACCGCCTCGTACTCGACGATCTGGCGGATGTTGTCGAGGAACCACGGGTCGATGGCGCTCAAATCGTGGAGCTCGCGCGTGCCGAGCCCGCGGCGGTACGCCTCGCCGATCGCAAAGACGCGGTCCGCGTTCGGGATGCGGATCTTCTGGCGCAGCTCGTCCAGGTCCGCGACCGGCCGGTCGAGGGCGAGGCCCCAGCGATCCTGCTCGAGCGAGCGCACCGCCTTCTGCAGCGCCTCCTTGAAGGTGCGGCCGATCGCCATCACCTCGCCCACCGACTTCATCTGGGTGGTGAGAGTCTGGTCCGCCTCCGGGAACTTCTCGAAGGCCCAGCGCGGGATCTTCACCACGCAGTAGTCGATGGCGGGCTCGAACGACGCGGGCGTTTCGCGGGTGATGTCGTTGCGCAGCTCGTCCAGGGTGTAGCCCACCGCGAGCTTGGCCGCGATCTTGGCGATCGGGAAGCCGGTGGCCTTGGAGGCCAGCGCGGAGGAGCGCGACACCCGCGGGTTCATCTCGATCACCACCATGCGGCCGTCGGCGGGGTTGATCCCGAACTGGATGTTGGAGCCGCCGGTCTCGACGCCGATCTCGCGGATGATCGCGAGGGAGGCGTCGCGCATGAGCTGGTACTCCTTGTCGGTGAGCGTCTGGGCGGGGGCCACCGTGATCGAGTCGCCGGTGTGCACGCCCATCGGGTCGAAGTTCTCGATGGAGCACACGATCACCACGTTGTCCTTCAGGTCCCGCATCACCTCCAGCTCAAACTCCTTCCACCCGATCACCGACTCCTCGACCAGCACCTGCTGGAGCGGGCTCTGCTGGAGCCCCCACTTGATGGCGGCCTCGAGCTCCTCCGGGTGGTAGGCGACCGAGCCGCCGGTGCCGCCCAGCGTGAAGGACGGCCGGATGATGAGGGGGAACTGCATGCGGTGCTGCCGCATGCCGGCGAGCGCGTCCTCCGGGCTCGACGCGTAGAAGCCCTTGGGCATCGCGAGCCCGATGCGCTCCATCGCGGCCCCGAAGAGGTTGCGGTCCTCCGCGGTCTTGATCGCGGGCAGCTTGGCCCCGATCAGCTCGACCCCGTAGCGCTCGAGGGTGCCGTCCTCCGCGAGGGCCACCGCGAGGTTGAGCCCGGTCTGGCCGCCCACGGTGGGCAGCATCGCGTCGGGCCGCTCGCGCTCGATCACCTTGGCCACGTATTCGGGGGTGAGCGGCTCGATGTAGGTGCGGTCGGCCATCTCGGGGTCGGTCATGATGGTGGCCGGGTTGCTGTTCACCAGCACCACCTCGAAGCCCTCTTCCCGCAGGGCCTTGCACGCCTGGGTGCCCGAGTAGTCGAACTCGCACGCCTGGCCGATGACGATCGGCCCGGAGCCGATGAGGAG
>DASZJM010000174.1:0-9521 GCA_035948165.1 Candidatus Methylomirabilota bacterium | reverse complement strand
CCGGTCTACCTCACGCTGCCGCGCGAGGTGCTGGCCGAGCGGCACGAGGCCATCGAGTACTCCGATCCGGCGCGCGCGGTGGTGCCGGCCGCGACCCTGCCCGATCCGACCGCGGTGGCCGACGTGGCGGCGACGCTCGCGGCCGCGCGCAACCCGATCATCATCACCAAGGCGGCCGGGCGCGATCCGGCCGCGGTGCCGGCCCTGGTGCGGCTCGCCGAGACGCTCGGCGCCCCCGTCTTCGACCAGTTCCACACCTACGTGAACTTCCCCCAGGATCATGCGCTCCACGGCGGCTTCGAGGCCGCCCCGCACCTCGAGGACGCCGACGTGATCCTGGTCGTCGAGTCGGACGTGCCGTGGTTCCCGCAGCTGAAGCGCCCGAAGCCGGAGACGCGGGTCATCCACCTGGGGGTGGATCCACTCTTCTCGCGCTACCCGGTGCGAGGCTTCCCGGCCGACGCGGCGCTGGCCGGCACTCCGCGGCTGACCCTCGCGGCCCTGGCCGACGCGGTGGCACGCCGGGTGGACGCCGCGGCGGTGGCCGAGCGGCGGGCGCGCTGGACCGCGGCGGGAGCGAAGCGACGCGAGGCGGCGGCCGCGAAGGGCCGGGCCCTGCGGGCCGACGCGCCCATCGACATGCTCTGGCTCTCGCGCGCGATCGGCGAGGTGCTCGACGATCGCACCCTCGTGGTCAACGAGTACGATCTGGACGCCACCCAGTGCACGTTCACGCGGCCCGGCACCTACTTCGGGGCGCCGCCGTCGGGCGGGCTCGGCTGGGGCCTCGGGGCCGCGCTGGGGGCCAAGCTCGCCTCGCCGGAGCGCGACGTCATCTGCTGCGTGGGCGACGGGGCCTACATCTTCGGCTCGCCCACCGCCTCGCACTTCGTCTCGCGCGCCTACAACCTGCCGGTGCTGTTCGTGGTGTTCAACAACCGCACCTGGAACGCGGTGAAGCGCGCGGTGCAGACCTACGCGCGCGACGGCTGGGCGGTCCGCACCGACGCGATGCCGCTCACCGCGCTCGAGCCCTCCCCCGACTACGAGATGCTCTGCCGCGCCTCCGGGGGCCACGGCGAGAAGGTGGAGGACCCGGCCGCGCTGCCGGAGGCCCTGCGGAGAGGCCTCCGCATCATTCGAGAAGAGAAGCGGCAGGTCGTCCTCAACGTGATCTGCAAGAAGCCGTGAAGATCCTCGCCTCGGGGCCCAGCGGGCCGGCCGGCGAGCTCGACCCGCTGCGCGCGGCGGGTCACGAGGTGGTGATCGGCCGCCCCCTCGACCAGCCCGGGCGCGCGGCCTACTCCGAGGCCGACCTGGGCGCGGCGGCGCGCGATTGCCACGTGATCCTCGCCTCGCACCTCGACCGGATCAGCCGCGGGGTGATGGAGGCGGCGCCGGCGCTGCGGCTGGTGATCGTGCCCTTCATCGGCACCGACAAGATCGACGCGGAGGCCGCCACCGCGCTCGGGGTGCTGGTGGCCAACAGCCCGACCCCGGAGAACTTCATCGCGGTGGCGGAGGCCACCGTGGCGCTCACCCTGATGCTGCAGAAGCGCATCAAGCACAACGAGGCCAAGCTGCGCCGTGGGGAGTGGGCGCAGCGGGGCGACCGGGGCGAGTTCCTCTTCGGCAAGACGGTGGGGCTGGTCGGGCTCGGCCGCGTGGGGTCGCACGTGGCGCGGCGGCTCGTGAACTGGGACGTGCGCCTGCTCGCGGCCGATCCCTACGTCTCGGAGGAGCGGGCCCGGTCGCTCGGAGCCACCCTGGTCGACCTGCCGACCCTGCTCGCGGAGAGCGACGTGGTGTCGCTCCACGCCTCGCTCACCGACGAGACCCGCAACCTGATCGGCGAGAAGGCCCTGCGCGCGATGAAGCCGACCGCGGTGCTGATCAACACCGCGCGCGGCGAGATCGCGGACGAGGAGGCGGTGGCCCGCGCGCTGAGCGAGGGCTGGATCGCGGGGGCCGCGCTCGACGCCTTCACCCGCGAGCCACTCCCCGCCGCGAGCCCGCTGCGCGCGGTGGACCCCGAGCGCTTGATCCTGACGCCCCACAACGTGAGCCACAGCGAGGCGGGGCGCCGGGCGAACCTCGCGCTCGCCCTCGATCAGATCCTGGCGGTGGGGCGCGGCGAGCCGCCCGCCCACTGCGTGAACCCGGCCGCGATCCCGCGCTGGAGGACCCGATGAGCCAGACCGCGTATTCGATCATCGACGCCGACGGGCACGTCACCGAGTCCCTCGAGCAGGTCGCGAAGTACCTCGACGCGCCCTACAACCAGCGCCCGCACACGTTCCCCTTCTATCCGTGGGACGGCTGGGACCGGCGCATGCTCGGCACGCTGGGCGACAACGCGGGGACCGCGGAGCAGTGGCTGCGCGCCCTCGATCTGGGCGGCATGGAGCAGACCGTGCTCTACCCGACCCTCGGGCTCTTCCTGTCCTTCCTCAAGGACCGCGAGTGGGCGGTGGCGCTCTGCCGCGCCTACAACACCTTCCTCCACGAAGAGTTCGTCAAGAAGAGCCCGCGGCTGCACGCGGTCGCCTTGCTGCCGGTGCAGGATCCGGAGGCGGCCGCCCGTGAGCTGCGGCGCGCGGTGACCGAGCTGGGCCTCGTGGGCGCGATGCTCGCGGCCGACGGCAGCCACCTGCTGGGCGACGCGCGCTTCCTGCCCATCTACGAGGAGGCCGATCGGCTCGACGTCATGCTCGGCATCCACGCCTCCGGCTCGCACCTGGGCGGCGGCGGGCTCGAGCTCTTCCCGCGCTTCATCCAGGCCCACACCTGCTCGCACGCCTTCGGGCAGATGCGCCAGATCACCTCGATGATCTTCGAGGGCATCCCGGAGCGCTTCCCGCGCCTGCGCATCGCGTACCTCGAGGCGGGCTGCGGCTGGGCCCCCTACTGGACGGAGCGCATGGACGACGAGTACGCCAAGCGCGCGGCCGAGGCCCCGGCGCTCAAGCGCAAGCCGAGCGACTACGTGCGGAGCGGGTCGATCTTCTTCTCGTGCGAGGCCGACGAGTGGCTGCTCCCGCAGGCCCTCAAGCTCATCGGGGAGAACCAGATCGTCTACGCCTCCGACTTCCCGCACTGGGACCACAGCTATCCCGCCTCGCTCGACGAGATCCGCGACCGCGGCGACATCACCGACGTGCAGAAGCGCAAGCTGTTCGCCGACAACGCGCGGAGGCTCTACGGCCTCAAGGGATGACGCGGGGGCATCCGCCCCGGCGGTAGCCCTCGTCGGCGCGCGCAAGCGATACGGATCGGTCGAGGCCCTGCGCGGCGTCGACCTCACCATCCGCCGCGGCGAGGTCGTCGCGATGCTCGGCCCCAACGGGGCGGGCAAGACCACCTCGATCAGCCTGATGCTCGGGCTGCGCCAGCCCACCGCCGGGGAGGCGCGGCTCTTCGGGCTGCCGCCCACCGACCGGCGCGCGCGGAGCCGCTGCGGGGTGATGCTGCAGGAGTCGGGCACCACCTCGGTGCTCACGGTGCGCGAGATCGTCGACGTGTTCCGCGCCTACTACCCCGCGCCGCTCCCGGCCGAGCGGGCCGTCGCGATGGCCGGGCTCACCGAGCAGGCCGGCGCGCGCATCGGCACGCTCTCGGGCGGCCAGCGCCAGCGTCTCTACTTCGCGCTCGCCATCTGCGGCGACCCCGACGTCCTCTTCCTCGACGAGCCCACCGTGGGCATGGACGTGGAGGCCCGCCGCGCCTTCGTGGCGAGCATCCAGACCCTGGCCGGCGCGGGGAAGACCATCGTGTTCACGAGCCACTACCTGCGCGAGGCCGAGGAGCTGGCGCGGCGGATCGTGGTGATCGACCGCGGCACCGTGATCGCGGACGCGAGCCCGCAGGAGCTGAAGGCGCGGGTGCCGGGCAAGAAGATCACCCTGGTGGCGGGGCGGCCGCTCGCCGCCGAGACGCTGGCGGGCCTGCCCGCGCGCGTCATCAGCATGAGCGGGGAGCGCGCGAGCCTGCTCAGCAACGAGCCGGCCGCGGTGCTGCGGGAGCTGTTCCGCCGCGGCGTCGACCTGGTGGACCTGGAGGTGACCGGGGCGGACCTGGAGGAGGCGTTCCTCGCGCTCACCCGGCGCGCGGAGGAGGCCGCGTCGTGAGCGGGGCGCCGGGGGCCCGGAGCGACGTCGCCCCGCTCGGGCGCATGCTGCTGGTGCAGGCGCGAAGCGAGATACGTACGCGGTGGCGCATCCCCGCCTTCAGCGTGACGATCGTGGCGCTGCCGGTGCTGTTCTTCACATTCTTCGGGCTGCCCTACGTGAAGCAGATCGGGCCGAACGGCATCAACCTGGGCGCCTACCTGCTCGCCTCGTTCGCGGCCTACAGCGTGGGCAGCGTCATGGTCTTCGGCTTCGGCATCGGGGTCGCCACCGAGCGCGGGCTGAAGGTCGACGTGCTCATGCGCGCCACCCCGCTGCCGCCACTGATCGCGATCCTGGCCAAGGTGATCAACGCGCTGGCCTACGCGCTGCTGTCGCTGGTGGTGCTCATCGTCTACGGGGTGATCGTGGGCGGGATCCACCAGGACCCGCTGGTGTGGCTCGACATGATCGCGCGCCTGCTGGTGGGCTCGGTGCCGTTCATCGCGCTGGGCTTCGCGATCGGCTACACCTGCGGCCCCAACGTGGCGCCGGCCGCCGCGAACCTGATCTACCTGCCGCTCTCGTTCGCGTCCGGGCTCTTCCTGCCGCTCTCGCAGCTGCCCGGCTTCGTGCGCGCCGTCGCCCCGTACCTGCCCGCGTACCACTACGGCCAGCTCGCGTGGAGCGCGGTCGGCGCCGCCACCGAGCGGATGCCGGTGGCGCTGGCCTGGCTGGCGGGCTACACCGCGCTCTTCCTCGCGATCGCCTTCCGCGCCTACCGCCGCGAGGAATCCCGCAAGTTCGGCTAGGACCCCAGACTACGCGGTGGCCTTCTTCTCGCGGAGGTGCTGGATCTCGGCGGCGGAGTAGCCGAGGTCGGTCAGCACCGCGTCGGTGTGCTCGCCCCGGAGCGGGGCGGCGCGTCGCACGCCGGGGGCCATGCGGGAGAAGTGGAGCGGCGTGCCCACCACCGGGATCTCACCGAGCCGCGGGTGCGTCACCCGCTGCACGATGCCGCGCTCCGCGGTCTGCGGATCGTTCATCACCTGGTCCACCGTGTTCACCGGGGTGGCCGGCACGTCCGCCTCCTCCAGGAGCTTGAGCAGCGGCTCGCGGTCGAGGCCGCCGATGGTCTTCTCGAGGATGCCCTCGAGCTCGGCCCGGTTGGCCACCCGGCCCTGGTTCTTCTGGAAGCGCGGATCGGCGGCGAGCTCGGTGAGGCCGAGCGCACTCGCGAGCTTCTGCCAGAAGCGATCGTTGGCCGCCGCGATGAAGATCCACTGCCCGTCGCGGCACTTGAAGTTGCGGTAGGGCGAGAGCGACGGGTGCCCCGAGCCGAGCGCGCGCGGCAGCGCGCCGGTGAGCAGGTAGCCCTCGGCGTGGAAAGCGAGCAGGCTCACCGCGGTCTCGAGCAGCGAGCCGTCGACGCGCTGACCGAGGCCGGTGCGCTGGCGCTGGATGATGGCGTTGGAGACGCCGAGCGCGCACAGGATGCCGGTGGTCAGGTCGAGGAACGAGACGCCCGCCCGCACCGGCTGGCCGCCCGGCTCGCCGGTGATCGACATGATCCCGCTGAAGGCCTGCATGAGCGCCTCGTAGCCCGGGCTGTCCTTGCGCGGCCCCGTCCGCCCGAACGCGGAGACCGAGCAGTAGATGAGCCGCGGGTTGATGGCGGACAGCACGTCGTAGCCGAGCCCGAACGACTCCATGGTGCCGGTGCGGAAGTTCTCGATGACCACATCCGCGTCCTTCACCAGCCGCTTGACCACCTCCACCGCCTCCGGCTGCTTCAGGTCGAGCGCGATGCCGCGCTTGTTCCGGTTGAAGAGCAGGTACGCGGCGGCCTCGCCGTCCTTGTGGGGCGGCCAGGTACGCGACTCGTCGCCCGGCCCGGTGTCCTCCACCTTGATGACGTCGGCGCCCAGGTCGGCGAGCAGCGCGCCGCACCAGGGACCCGCGATGACGCGGGAGAGATCGATCACGCGGATGCCGTCGAGGGACAGGCCGTGAGCCGGAGCGGGTGTGGTCATGGCGCGTACTATACCGCCGTTGGCGGTGTATATTCACCCCTCCAGGAGGACGCCATGGAGCTCTACGACGTGATGACGACCACGTTCTCGGGCCGCGACTTCACCGACGAGCCGCTGCCCGACGCGACGCTCTTCAAGATCCTCGACCGCGCCCGCTTCGCCCCGAGCGGCGGCAACCGCCAGGGCTGGAAGGTGATCGTGGTGCGCGATGGCAAGACCCGCGAGGGCCTCGCCGCCGCCACCGAGCCGGCGGCCAAGCGCTACGCGGCCCAGGTGCAGGTGGGCGAGAGCCCGTGGAACACCATCGACGCCACCCGGGTGGACGCGGCCACCATCGAGCGCACGCCCGCGCCGCCGCGCCTGATCGAGCCGGTGCTGAAGGCGGCGGTGGTGCTGGTGATCGCGGTGGACCTCAAGGTGGTGGCCTCGATGGACTCCGAGCTCGACCGGGTCGGGGTGATCAGCGGCGCGTCGATCTACCCGTTCGCCTGGAACATCCTGCTCGCCGCGCGCCACGAGGGCTACGCGGGCACCATCACCACCCTGGCCGCCGCCCGCGAGTCCGCGGTGCAGGCGCTGCTCGGGCTGCCGTCGCACGTGGCCCTCGCCGCGGTGATGCCGCTCGGGCGGCCGGTCAAGCGCATCACCCGCCTCAAGCGCAAGCCGGTGGAGGAGTTCGCGATGCTCGAGCGCTGGGGCGGCGCGCCGCTCCGGGCCTAGCCGTCGACTCAGCGTGCGGCGGGCGGCTCGCCGTCGGTGAGGATCTGGAGGATGCGCTCGCCGGTGATCTCGCCCGGAATCAGCACGTGGTCGGCTCCCGCGCGCAGCAGGTCGACCGCGTCGCTCTTCTCCTCGCCGGTCATCACGATGATCGCCCGGGGCGCGAGGCGACGGAGGTTGCCGACCAGGCGCCGGGTGCTGATGCCCTTGAGGAAGGTATCCGAGATCGTGGTCACCACCACCCGCGCCTCCTCGATGCCCAGGTGCTCGAGGGCGTCGGGATTGGCGAGGTCGCCGTACTCCCACCGGAAGCCGCGCGCCATGACCCCGTGGGCGCGGTTGGCGTCGTAGTCGATCAGGGTGATGCGGCCCTTCAGGTCGGGGACCTGGCTCTCCACGAGGTCGAGCACCGCCTGCGCGATGCGGAAGTGGCCGAGCAGCACGATCTCGGGGGCCGCGCGCGCCGCGCCCGCGACCGGCGCGGCCACCGCGGCTCCGCGTTCGAAGGGCCGCACGAGCAGCCGCGCGATGTGGTCGTTCCAGGTGATCAGGTAGGGGGCGAGCAGCGAGGTCAGGATCATCGCGGTCAGCACCACCGCGCTCGCGTGCTCCGACACGTGTCCGTAGCCGGCCCCGAGGGTCAGGATGACGAGTGAGAACTCGCTGATCTGGGCGAGGTTGAGCGCGGTCACGGTGCCCGCGTAGAGGCCGTTGCCCAGGATCCGCGCGGTCGGCACCACCGACACCAGGCGACTCAGGAGGACGAACAGCACGATCAGGACCGCCTGGCCCAGCACGTCGCCGGTGGGGACCGGCACTTTCATGCCGAGGGCCACGAAGAACAGGGTGACGAAGAAGTCGCGCACCCCGGTGACCTTGGAGATCACGTCGGAGCCGTAGGGGAAGGCGGAGATGCTCACTCCCGCGATGAGCGCGCCCATCTCGCGGGAGAGGCCGAGCTGGTCCGCGAAGCCGGCGATGCCGAAGCACCACGCCACCGAGGAGATCAGCACCAGCTCGGGCCGGTTCGCCGAGATCTCCAGCAGGGGGGCCAGGATGAACCGGCTGGCCAGGAACGCCACGCCCACCAGCACCGCGCCTCCCGCGACGGACTGGGCGATGCGCAGCACGCCGGGCTCGGCCAGGCTCGGCTGGACCGCCATGAAGAGGATGGCCCAGATGTCCTGCACCACCAGCACGCCCAGGGTGAGGCGGCCGGAGAGGATCTTGAGCTCGAACTTCTCGCGCAGCAGCTTGACCACGATCAGGGTCGAGCTGAGCGAGATCACGATGGCCAGGTAGACGAGGTCGAAGCGGCCGTCGCCGACCCGGTAGCCGAGCCAGGAGAAGAACGCGACCCCGAGCAGCGCGTTGATGACGAACTGGCCGACCCCGAGGGCCAGCATCGAGCGGCCGAGGCGCCGGAGCTCGCGCAGGTCGATCTCGAGGCCGATGATGAAAAGGAGCAGGATGAGGCCGATCTCGGAGATCAGCTCGATGCTCTCCGCGTCGGTGACGAGGCCGAAGCCCATCTGGGAGCTGAGAAGGACGCCGCCCGCGATGTAGCCCAGCAGGAGGGGCTGCCGGAGCAGGCGGGCGGCGTGACCGAGCACCGCGGCGAAAATGATGCCGAGGGCGATGTCCCGCAGCAGCGTCACGTCGTGAACCACCGGTCGCCCGCCCCTCCGTCTTGGGATAGAATCGGTCGCCGTATCCTAACCAACTTTTCCGACCCGGAGGAGGATCTCGTGGAGCAGCGTACCCTCGGCAAGAGCACATTGTCCGTGTCGGCCATCGGACTCGGCTGCATGTCCATGTCCAACGTCTACGGCAAGTGCGACGACGCGGAATCGACCGCGGTCGTGCACCGCGCCCTCGACCTGGGCGTCAACTTCCTGGACTCCTCCGACCTGTACGGGTGGGGGCAGAACGAGGAGCTGCTGGGCCGGGCCCTCCGGGGCAAGCGCGACCAGGTCGTGCTCGCCACCAAGTTCGGCAACATGCGCAAGCCGGATGGCACCGCGGCCGTCAACGGGCGCCCGCAATACGTGCCGCAGGCGTGCGACGCGAGCCTCAAGCGCCTGGGGGTCGAGACCATCGACCTCTACTTCCAGCACCGGGTCGACCCGAGCGTGCCGATCGAGGACACCGTCGGCGCCATGTCGCGCCTGGTCGAGCGGGGCAAGGTGCGCTACCTCGGCCTCTCCGAGGCCTCTCCCGCCACCGTGCGCCGCGCCCACGCGGTGCATCCGATCATCGCGCTCCAGTCCGAGTTCTCGCTGCTCTACCGGGTGGAGGCGGAGGAGACGCTGCCCGTCCTGCGCGAGCTCGGCATCTCGTTCGTCGCCTACTCCCCGCTCGGCCGCAGCCTCCTCACCGGGAGCACCCACACCGCGGCGGAGATCCCGGCCGACGACCGCCGTCGGGATCACCCGCGCTTCCAGGACGAGAACCTCCAGAAGAACCTCGACCTCGTGCGGCCGCTGCTCGACATGGCGAAGCAGAAGGAATGCACCCCGGGGCAGCTCGCGCTCGCCTGGCTGCTCGCGCGCGGGCGCGACATCGTCCCGATCCCGGGCACCAAGCGCAAGGCCCGGCTCGACGAGAACGCGGGCGCGGCCCAGGTGTCGCTCACCCCCGCGGAGGTCGCGGCGCTCCAGGA
>DASZJM010000173.1:0-13619 GCA_035948165.1 Candidatus Methylomirabilota bacterium | reverse complement strand
TGGCGACCTTGCCGGTGAGACCGAGATCGAGCATGGTGGGTCCTCCCGGTCGCGGATACTAGCCGTCGGCCCGGGCGGAGGTCAAGCCGCGCCGCGGCTCCATGGTATCGTCTCGCCATGCGCCGCGTGCTCGTCACCGGGATGAGTGGGCTGGATGGGGGCCGCGGTGCGCCGGCGCCTCGAGGGGCGCTACGCGCTCCGCGCCCTGAACCGCCGCCCGGTGGCGGGTGTGGAGTGCCACCAGGCCGACATCGCCGATCTCGACGCGATCGCGCCCGCCTTCGTGGGCGTGGACGCAGTGGTGCACCTGGCCGCCAACGTGGAGCCGGGCCCGTCGATCCAGGCGATCGTGCGGGACAACGTCGTCGGCACCTACAACGTCTTCGAGGCGGCCCGCCGCGCGGGGGTGCGCCGGGTGATCTACGCGAGCAGCGGCGCCACCGTGAGCGACTGGGAGCGGGAGGAGCCCTACGCGGCGCTGGTCGCCGGCCGCTACGACGAGGTGGCAGAGTGGCCGGTGCTCACCCACGAATCGCCCACGCGGCCCAACGGGCTCTACGGGTGCAGCAAGGTCTGGGGCGAGGCGCTCGCCCGCCACTTCGCCGACACCACGCCGCTCTCGATGATCTGCCTGCGCATCGGACGGGTGACCGCGGCGGACCGGCCGGTCGGGTCGCGCGAGCTCTCGGTGTGGTGCAGCCAGCGCGACATCGCCCAGATGGTCGAGCGCTGCCTGGTCGCCCCGGATCACGTGCGCTTCGACGTCTTCTTCGTGTGCTCGGAGAACAAGTGGACCTACCGCGACATCGAGCACGCGCGCGCGGTGGTGGGCTTCGTTCCGGAGGACCGCGCCGAGGACCACCGGCCCCGATAAATGGTATTCTCTCGGCCGTGACCCAGAGCGCCGATCTCGCGGTGGTCGGAGGCGGCATCGTCGGCCTCGCCACCGCGCTCGCCCTCACCGAGGCCCACCCGCGCCTGCGCCTGATCGTGCTCGAGAAGGAGCCGCAGATCGCGGCCCACCAGACCGGGCACAACAGCGGGGTCATCCACTCCGGCATCTACTACAAGCCCGGCTCATTGAAGGCGCGGACCTGTGTGGAGGGCGCCCGTCGCATGAAGCAGTTCTGCGACACCCACGGCATCAAGTGGGAGGCCTGCGGCAAGGTCATCGTGGCCACCGACGAGGCCGAGCTGCCGCGTCTTTCGACCATCTACGAGCGCGGGCAGGCCAACGGTCTCGCCGGCCTCAAGATGCTCTCCGCCGAGGAGCTGCGTGAGTTCGAGCCCAACTGCCGCGCGCTGCGGGCCATCCACGTGCCCGAGACCGGCATCGTGGACTACGTGCAGGTCTCCGGCAAGATGGCCGAGCTGGTCCAGCAGCGGGGCGGCCGCATCCTGACCGGGGCCGGGGTGAGCGCGATCCGCCGCCAGGGGAGCGGCCTGGTGCTCGAGACCGCGCAGGGCGCGGTCGAGGCGCGCCACCTCGTCAACTGCGGCGGGCTCCACTCCGACCGGGTGGCCGGGCTCACCGGAGTGACGCCGGAGGTGCGCATCATCCCGTTCCGCGGTGAGTACTACATGATCCGGGCGGAGCGGCGATCGATCGTGCGCGGCCTGATCTACCCGGTGCCCGATCCGGAGTTCCCGTTCCTGGGCGTCCACTTCACCCGCACCATCCACGGCGACGTGGAGGCGGGCCCCAACGCGGTCCTCGCCTTCGCGCGCGAGGGCTACACGCTCGGCACGGTGCGTCCGAGCGAGTTCCTCGGCACCCTGGGCTACGCCGGCTTCTGGCACATGGCGCGCAAGTACTGGCGGGTGGGGGCCTACGAGATGTACCGCTCGGCGAGCAAGGCCGCCTTCGTGCGCTCGCTGCAGAAGCTGGTGCCCGACATCCGGAGCGGCGACCTCGAGCGGGGCGGGGCGGGGGTGCGCGCGCAGGCGGTGGCCCCCGACGGGAGCCTCGTGGACGACTTCAAGATCAGCGTGACGCCCGGCGCGGTGCACGTGGTCAACGCCCCGTCGCCCGCCGCGACCGCCTCGCTCGCCATCGGCCGGCACGTCGCGGGCGTGGCCGCCGAGACGTTCGGGCTCTAGGGTGGCCCGGGCGCCGCTCGAGGCCCCCTACTTCCTCCCCAGCCGATCCTCCACTTCGCGCAGGCGGTCCTCCGCGGCCAGCATCATCGTGGACAGGTCGCGGATCAGGGCGAGGGCGAGCGCGGGGTTGGCCCGCACCAGGTGATCGAGCCGGTTGGCGGAGATGACCATCAGGGTGACCGCGTCGGCCGCGATCGCGCTGGCCGAGCGGGGCGCGTTCCGGAAGAGCGCGATGTGCCCGAGCAGCTCGCCCTTGGTGAGCGCTCGCAGGAGCCGGTCCTCGCCGCCGATCTGCTTGCGGATCTCCACGCGGCCCTGATGCACCATGAAGGCCTCGCCCTTGGCGTCGTCTCCCTCGCGGAAGATGACCGCTCCGGGCTCGAACGTCCTCGTCGGAACTTCCCCGATCTGGCGGCTCATGAACTCCTGTCTTCGGTGTAGAATGGCCCGCAGTGGGCCTATGATACTGCGTCTGGCGGGGTTCGTGGTGGCGGCGATCTTGACCACCGCCGGGTTGCCCCCCTTGGCGCTCGCCGACAAGCCCCTGTCGGTCCAGGAAGCCCTCCTCCGCGCCAAGCCGGCCGTGGTCCTCGTGGTGGCCGAGGTCTCCTCCGAGGTCACCCTCGACTGCGGCGCCGGCCCCGTCAAGATCACCCCGCCCGTCTTCCGGGAGACCGGCACCGGTTGGTTCGTCGACGCCGACGGCTGGCTGATGACCAACGGGCACGTGGTGCAGCCCGCCTACGAGCCGCCCCGCTGGCTGGCCAACCAGCAGGCCCAGCGCGCGGTCACGACGGCGTGCCTGCCGCCGGTGCTCAAGAAGATGGGGATCCAGCCGGGCGACCAACCGGCGGCCGAGGAGGCGGCCAAGCGTCGCCTGCTCGACTCCGTGCTGCCCTCCGCCAAGGTCAATCTCAAGCCCGAGGTCTTCGTCGTCACCGCCAAGGGTCGGTTCAAGGCGGAGGTGAAGAAGTACAGCCCACCGGTGAACGAGATGTCGGGGCGCGATCTCGCCCTCCTCAAGGTCCCGGGCGAGAACTACCCGGTGCTCTCGCTGGCCGACTCCAAGGGAGCGCAGATCGGCGACCCGGTCCACATCATCGGCTTCCCGGGCGTGGTGCTCTCCCACGAGCTCCTGAACCAGTCCTCCATGGTCGAGGCGTCGATCACCAACGGCGCGGTGTCGGGCTTCAAGCAGGACAAGAACAACAACACCGTGATCCAGACCGACGCTCCGGCCGCGTGGGGCAACTCGGGTGGTCCGGTGGTCGACGACCGGGGCAACGTGATCGGTCTCCTCACGTTCGTGTCGCTGGCACCGGGCCCCGAGGGCAGCATCGTGCAGGGGTTCAACTTCGTCATCCCGTCCGCCGCGGTCACCGACTTCGTGAAGGGCGCCGCGGTGAAGCTGAACGCGGGCAGCAAGTTCAACGACGCCTGGTTCGCCGGCCTGAGCGCCCTGTTCAGCGAGGACGGCCCGACCGCGCTGCGGCGCTTCGAAGAAGCCGACCGGCTGCACCCGAACCTTCCGGACGCCCGCCGCGAGCTCGCCGAGGCGCGCGACCTGGTGAAGAACCCGAAGCCCAAGCCCTTCCCGTGGTTCTGGGTCGCCATCGGGGTCACGTCCGTGAGCGCGGGCGGCTTCGGCGGCCAGTGGCTGCACCGCTGGAACAAGAACCGGTATCGCGTGCACCCCTCCGAGGTCGTGCGGCTGATCGAGGGCGGCAAGGCGCCCACCATCATCGACGCCCGGCGGTCGGATCTCTACGAGCAGCTGCCGCTCACGATCCGGGGCTCGGTGCGCGTGGCCCCCGAGAATCTGGCCACCAGCATGGCCGGCCTGGATCTGGACCTGAATCGGCCGGTGGTCGCCTACTGTAGCTGACCCGACGAGGAGACCAGCGCCCGGGTGGCGCGCGAGCTGCGGAAGATGGGGTTCAAGGACGTGAAGATCCTGAAGGGCGGCCTCGGGGCCTGGACCAACGCGGGTCTGCCGATCGAGACCCGCTCCGACCTGTCGCAGGTGGGCGTCGAGCTGTACAAGGCCCTCGCCGGCGGCAACGTCTAGAAGCCCAGCGCCCCTCCATCCGCGCGCGGGTCCGACCCGCCCACCAGGCCGCCCTCCGGGGCGACCCAGATGCAGTGGGCGTGGCCGAAGAGATCGTCCCACTCCCCGCCGATCGCCACCTCGTGTCCCCGCCCCTCCAGATCGCGCGCCAGCGCCCCCGGGTAGCGGCCCTCGAGGCTCAGCGCGCGTGAGGCGGTGCCCCAGGTTCGGCCGTACAGCCAGCGCGGTGCCTCCACCGCGGCCTGCGGCCCGAGGCGACGGAAGAGCCGCCGCGTGAGGAGCGCGGCCTGGGTCTGGGGCTGGCCCTCGCCGCCCATGGTGCCGTAGACGAAGCGCGGGACGCCGCCCTCGAGGTACATCGACGGGATCAGGGTGTGCATGGTGCGCTTGCCGGGCGCGAGCGCGTTGACGTGGCCCGGGTCGAGCGAGAAGAACGAGCCGCGATTCTGGAGCACCACGCCGGTATCCCCCGCCATCAGCCCCGAGCCGAAGGTGAAGTAGAGCGACTGGATGAGCGAGACCGCGTTGCCCTCGCGGTCCGCGGTGACCAGCGCGATGGTGTCGCCGCCCGCGGGCGCGGCGGGCTGGGTCGGCCGCGCGTGCGCGATCGAGATCAGCCGGGCGCGCGCGGCGAGCCGCTCCGCGCCCAGCAGCTCGGCGGCGGCCACGCGCATGTGGGCGGGGTCGGTGAGGTAGCGGTCGCGATCCTCGAACGCGAGCTTGGTGGCCTCCACCACGACGTGGACGTAGTCGGCTTCGGGCAGGCCGGCCACGTCGAAGCCCTCGAGCATGCCGAGCACCGCGAGCGCGGAGAGCCCCTGGGTGGGCGGCGGGAAGCTCACCGCGTGCCCCTCCGCGTACGGGATGCGCAGCGGCTCCATCCACTCGGACCGGTGCTCGGCCAGGTCCTCGAGGGCCAGCGGGCTGCCCGCCGCCGCCGCGGCGGCCACCAGGCGGTGCGCCACGTCGCCCCGGTAGAACACCTCGGGGCCCCCGTCGCGCACCGCCTCGAGGGTGCGGGCGAGGTCCCGCTGCACCAGCGGGCCGCGGCGCAGGGCGTCCGGATGATAGAGCGGCCAGAGCCAGCGCCGGATCATCTCGGGCGCGCGGTCGGTGAAGAGATCGGGCTCACGCGGGGGCGGGACGCGCTGGCCGTCCGAGGCCTGGAACCCTTCGCGCGCGTAGGTCACCGCGTCGGCGAGCAGGTCCTTCCAGTCGAGGGGAGAGGCCATCACGTCTCGGCTGTGGCGGTGCGCCTGCCACCAGCCGTCCACCACCGCGGGCACCGTGAGCGCGGCCGGGCCGCCGCGCGCGGGCAGGGCGTCGGTGATGCCGCGCGCCGCGTACCAGTCGATGGTGGCGGCGCCCGCCGCGCGGCCGACCCCGCAGAGCGCGCGCAGGCGCCGGCTCTTGCCGTCGTGGATCAGCCACACGTTGTCGCCGCCGACGCCGTTCATGTGCGGGTACACCACCGCGATGGTGGCGGCGGCGGCGATGGCCGCGTCGAGGGCGTTGCCCCCCGCGCGGAGCGCGGCCACGCCCGACTGGGTCGCGAGCAGATGCGGCGTCGCCACCATGCCGCGCGGGGCGCGCGCCTCGGGGAATCGGGTCTCGGTCATGGCATGTCGGTCGTGCTGGTCGCGTCGACCATAGCACGGCCGTTGGCGCGGTCGGCGGAAGCGCGCGACGTGCTCGCGCGGCTGGGGAGGAAGGGGCGCGCGCCGATCTAGCCGGTCGCGACCCACGCGGAGGCGCCGAGCCACGGCTCCTCGGCGAGCCCGCCCGCCGAAGAGACGGCATGGTCGTGACCGTATCGCAGGTGAACCGGGACGATGGGCTCCGAGACCTCGAGCCCGCCATACGCTTCCGGGTGCTGATGCCGGAAGCATCGATCGATCATCGCGGCGGCGTTCATGAGCGACTCCCCTCCGCGAAGGAGCGGCAAGAGCCGTGCCATGCGCGAGCCGATGACCCGGGGTCGGCGGCACGTCGCTTGCTCCCTCATGCGTGAGCGATCGCAAGGGAGGGCGCCAGCCATGGTGAGCATCGTGACCAACGTGCGACTGCGGGAAGGGCGCGAACGGGACTGGGATGCGGTGATGCGCGAGCGGATGGCGGCCGCCGCGAAGCAGCCCGGCTGGATCGGGGGCCAGCTCCTCGAGCCGGACGCCGGCTCCAGGCGAACCATCGTGGGGACTTGGCGGACACGCGACGACTGGCAGCGGTGGCACGAGGATCCCGCGTTCACGAAGACGCGGCGGGAGCTCGACCAGCTGACCACCGAGCCCGAGCAGCACACCTGGTACCGGGTGGTCGTCGACGTGCGGCCGACCTAGCCCGAATCTACCCGGTCGCTTTTACCGGTTCCACGAGGGGAGACCGTATGGGTCGTCGCGTCCGCACGTATGTCTGGGCCGCGGTCACCGTCGAGATCATGGGCCTGGCGATCGACGCGCTCTGGCACGGAGTCCTGGCCGCGGAGGTCGAGCCGCAGACGCGGGTCGAGATGGTGCGGCATCTGGCCAGCGTGCACCTGGTGCTCTACGTGGGCGTCGCGGCGCTGTTCCTCGCGACCGCGTGGGCGCTCGTCGACCAGGTGCGGCACGGCGGACACCGCGTCGCCTCGATCACGCTGGCGGGGATCGCCTTCGCCGGCGCGACGATGCAGGGGGTCGGCGAGATCTGGCACGCGGCCTCACACCTGCACCTCCAGCCCAACCCGACGCCCGAGCTGGCCGGCTTCGTCGGGCTCGCGCTCGCGATCGCGGCGACCGCGGTGGCGGGACGGCGCGCGGGGCGAGTCGACCAGGGCGCGCGCCTCGAGGAGAGCCCGCAAGGGCGCTGAGCCGCGTGGCGACCCGCTGGCGGTCGGTCGGCATCGTGGTGACGCCGGGCTCCGGCGACGGGAGGGCCCGCGGCGTGGCGCGTCGGCTCGCGCGGCTCCTCGGCCGGCGTGGCTCCGCGTTCGCCATCAAGGCGTTCGCCGATCTCCCCGCGCTGCTCGCGTGGGCCCGTACCTCGGGGCCGGAGTTCTCGGTCCTCTTCTGCATCGGCGGCGACGCGACCCAGAGCGCGGCGGCGACCCTTGCCCGGCGGCACCGGATTCCGCTCGTGCCGGTGCCGACCGGATTCGGCAACCTGTTCGCGAGCGTGTTCGGCCATTCCTCCTCCGCGCGTCGGGCGGCCCGGCTGCTGGCCGAGGGCGAGGTGCGGATGGTGGACGCGGGGCTGGCCGACGACGGGCTCTTCCTCTCCCACAAGAGCTACGGCTTCATCGATCAGGTGCAGGAGCGCGTGGAGGAGGATCGCCGCCAGCCGCGCGACCGGGCGCGCCGCCTCCTGGCCTACTACTGGATCGCGGTGCGCGCGGTGTGGACCACGCCGCTGGCGCCGATCACGGTCGACGTGGACGGCGTCCGCGTCGCGGACGAGGCGGTGCTGGTCACGGTGGCGAACGTGGAGACCTACCGCGACTTCCTGCCGCTCACGCCCACCGCGTCCCCCATCGACGGACGCTTCGACGTGTTCGTGATCCCGCGGACCTCGAAGCTCGGGCTGGCGTGGCGGCTCGGCCGGCTCAAGCTGCGCCTGCCCGGCCGCTGGCGCGGGGTGTCGCTGCACCGCGGCCGCACGGTGGTGGTCGGCCGCGGGGCCCAGCGCGAGACGCTGCGCGTGGTACGGCGCGCGCTGCCCCTGCTGCTGCCACCCGGCGCGGTGGCCGCCCTCGCGCGGCGTCAGGCGGAGGTGGAGGAAGAGGTCCCGGTCGAGACGGTGGCCTGAAGCTCCGCCCGCTTCGCGAGCCAGCCCATCGACACCAGCACCAGCAGCCCCACGCCGATCCACCCGATCTGCCGGGCGCGGCGCACGAAGCTGAACGCGAGCCCCGCGCCCGCCCCGAGCCCCATCGCCTCGAAGGCCGCCGCGTTCGCGCTCTCAAAAGCGCCGAGGCTCGCGGGCACCAGGAAGGTGGCGAAGCGCACGCCCGCGCCCAGCGCCTCGATGACGGTCGCGGTCACGAGATCGGCGGAGATGCCGAGGAAGAAGAGGATCAGGTAGGCCTCGACCGCGCCCAGGAGCCACCCCGCGAGGTGGAACCCGGTCGACAGCGAGAGCCGCCGCCAGCCGCGCCGGTAGTAGTCGCGCAGGGCCGTGTCGAGCTGATGGGCGTAGCCGTCGCGCTCCACCACCCCGAACCACGCGAGCAGGCGGCCGGCGCGCCCGACCACGCCCACGACCTGCACCGCCACGAACCCGGCGACCGCGACCACCTCGACCACGAGCAGCCAGAGCATGGCCGCGAGGACGCGCGAGTCGGTGGCGAGCCAGGCCCAGGCGAGCCCGACGCCGATGAGGAGGAAGAGCGCCTGCGCGATGGTGCTCGTGGTCTTGGCGATGACCACCGATGGCACGCTGTCCTCGTAGGCCACGTCGCGGCGGATCAGCCACGCCTTCACCGCCTCCCCGCCGACGGACCCCACCGCGGTCACCAGGTTGAGGGCCTCGCCGGCCAGGCGCGCGCCGAAGAGCCGCCAGAACGGCGCGGCCTCGCCCGGAAACGCGAAGCGCCATCCGAGCGTGTCGACCGCCATGATCGCGGCGTAGGGCAGGCACACCAGCACGAGCTGCCACCACGTGAGCCGGGCCAGGGCCTCGGCGATGGGGCTCCAGCCGATACGGTGGATCGACCACGCGATCACCGCCAGCCCGAGGACGGACAGCACGATCTTCACGAGGCGCATCTCCTCCAGACGCTACAACATCCATGCCAGGGGGCAAGCGGTTGCATCGCCATCGACGCAGCGCACCACCCGGCGCTGGGCGATGTTCCTGCCGCTCATCATGGCGGGCACCGGCGCGCTGCAGGTCGCGGGGCGGTGTTCGTCGGGATCGTGGCCTTCCTCTTGGTCACGCTGACCGAGCGCAGCCGACGCTTCCGCGTGCTCGCCTGCGCCTCCTGCGCCGGCGCGGTCGCGCTCGTCGCGCTGAGGCCGCGTCTACCTCGACAGGCACTGGCTCTCGGACGTGATCGGCGGCTTCACCTCGGCCCCGCGTCCTGCTGATCGCCATCTGGCTGAGCCAGCGGCCCCGCCTGGGCGCTCGGGTAGGGACGGCGCGGTAAGAAGTTCCGGCGCGCGCCGCGCGCCGACTCGGGATCGCGCGCAGATGCCGCAGTTGGTCCACCACCGCACTCTGGCAATCGGCTTGCAAACAATCCTCTGCATGCGGATCGCTCACGTCGCCCCGCTCTACGAGCGCGTGCCGCCCCGGCTCTACGGAGGCACCGAGCGAGTGGTGTCGCACCTGGTGGAGGAGCAGGTGGCTCGCGGCCACGAGGTGACGCTGTTCGCGAGCGGCGATTCGCGCACGGGCGCCGCGATCGTCGCGCCGGTGCCACGCGCGCTGCGTCTCGACGCCACCGCGTCCGATCAGCTCGCGCCCCACATGATCGAGCTCTCGCAGGTCTTCGATCGCGCCGCCGACTTCGACATCATCCACTGCCACGTCGACTACCTCGCGTTTCCGTTCTCCCGCTTGGTCGCCACCCCGACGGTGCACACGCTCCACGGCCGGCTGGACCTGCCCCACACGCGGGGCGTGATGGCCCACTTCGACGACGTGTCGATGGTCTCGATCAGCGACGCGCAGCGGCGGCCGGTGGAGGACCTGCCGGTTGCCTGGGCCGGCACCGTGTACCACGGGCTGCCGCTCGAGACCTATCCGGTCGGCACCGGGCGGGGCGGCTACCTCGCGTTCCTGGGCCGCATCTCGCCGGAGAAGCGACCGGATCTGGCGATCGAGGCGGCCCGGCGGGCCGGCGTGCCGCTCCGGATCGCGGCCAAGGTGGATCCGGTCGATCGGCCGTACTTCGAGGAGGAGATCGAGCCGCTCCTCAACGATCCGCTCGTCGAGTACCTGGGGGAGATCGGGGACGCCGAGAAGGCCACCTTCCTGGGCGACGCGCTCGCTCTGCTCTTCCCCATCGACTGGCCGGAGCCGTTCGGGCTCGTGATGATCGAGGCGCTCGCCTGCGGGACGCCGGTCATCGCGCGGCGGTGCGGATCGGTCGGGGAGATCATCGAGCCGGGCCACACCGGGCTCATCGCCGACACGGTGGAGGAGCTGGCCTCGGCGGCGCGCCGCATCGATCGCATCGATCGCGCGGCCTGCCGGCGGGAGGCGGAGACGCGCTTCAGCGTGGAGCGCATGGCCGACGACTACGAGGCGGTCTACGCGCGTCTCGAGGCCGGGGCCGCGCTCGCCTGAGCCCGACGTGAGCCCGACGATGGACGGCGACGACGAGGAGGGTGCGCGCGACCCGTACTACATCCGCACCTCGGCGGCGGGCAGCGATCTCCGCCGCCTGGTCGCCAAGTGCGACGACGCGTTCTTCGTGGCTGATCCGCACGGCGACTTCCCGGCGCTGCCCGACAGCGAGTTCGGCCTCTACGTGGCCGGCACCCGGTTTCTGCGAAACCTCGAGCTGGTCGTCCACGGGCAGCGGCCACTCAGCCTGCGCGGGGCGGTCGGCGACGATGGGCGCCAGGTGGCGGTCGACCTCACCAATCCCGATCTCACCCACGGGGAGATCGTGGTCCTGCACGGCCGCACGCTCCACCTGGCCCGCCGACTGGTGCTGACGTCGACCGGCCTCGACCAGGTGGTCACCGTCGAGAGCTTCAACCCCGATCCGCACGAGCTCGTGATCACCTGGCGCTACGCGAGCGATTTCGCCGATGTCTTCGAGGTGCGCGGGATGATCCGCCCGCAGCGGGGGGAGCTCCTCCCGCCCCGTCTGGACGGCGACACGGCGTGCCTCGCCTACCGCGGGCTCGATCGCGTGGAGCGCGCCACCACGCTCACCTTCGCCCCGCGACCGGAGAAGATCACCGCGGGCTTCGCGCGTCAGCGGGTGGTGATTCTCCCGGGGCAGGCGGTCGAGCTGCGCCTCCGTGTCACGACCGCCGAGGCGGGCGATGCGGCCGGGGGCGGGGACGGCCCGGCCCGGGCCTGCGCCCCCGCCACAGCTCCGGCGGAGCCGACCGCGCGGGTGGCGAGCGCGAACGCGGGCTTCGACGGCTGGATCGCGCGGGCGTGGGCCGATCTGCGCATGCTCACCACCGAGACGTCCTACGGGCCCATCGCCTACGCGGGGATTCCCTGGTTCGTGGCGCCCTTCGGCCGGGACAGCCTCATCACCGCGCTCCAGCACCTGCCGTTCGATCCGGGCCTCGCCCGCGGCACGCTCCGCTTCCTCGCCACCTATCAGGGGCGGGAGGACGACGAGTTCACCGATCAGAATCCGGGCAAGATCCTCCACGAGTACCGGCGCGGGGAGATGGCCGCGTGCCGCGAGATCGTGTTCATCCCGTACTACGGTTCGGTCGATGCCACCCCGCTCTTCGTCATGCTCGCGGCGGAGTACCTGCGCTGGACCGACGATTGCGCGTTTCTCGACGAGCTCGCGCCCGCGATCGAGGCCGCTCTCGGCTGGCTCGAGCGCGAGGAGTACGTAACCTACGCGGCCCGCTCGGTCCGAGGCCTCGTCAACCAGGGCTGGAAGGACTCCCACGACGCGATCATGCACGCGGACGGGGAGACCGCCACCGGGCCGATCGCGCTCGTCGAGGTGCAGGGGTACAAGTACGCGGCGCTGCTGGGGGCCGCCCTCGTCGAGGAGGCGCGCGGCCGGCCGGACGCGGCGGGGGCCCGGCGGGACTCGGCCGGCCGCCTGCGCGCGCGATTCATGGACGACTACTGGATGGAGGACGAGGGATTCTGCGCGCTTGCCCTCGACGGCGACGGCGCGCCGTGTCGCGTCGTCTCCTCCAACCCCGCGCACGCGCTCTGGACCGGCATCGTGCCGCGAGATCGGGCCGGCCGGATCGTCGAGCGGCTGCTCGGCCGCCAGATGTTCTCCGGGTGGGGTGTCCGCACCCTCGCCACCCCCGAGCGACGCTACAACCCGATGAGCTATCACAACGGCTCGGTGTGGCCGCACGACACCGCGATCGCGGCGGCGGGGATGCGCCGCTACGGCTTCACCACCGAGTTCCTGACCCTGGCCACCGGCCTCTTCCAGGCCGCCCAGCACTGCGAGGGGCGCCGGCTGCCCGAGCTCTTCTGCGGGTTCCCGCGCGTCCCTGGCTACGGGGCGACGCCCTATCCGGTGGCGTGCTCGCCGCAGGCGTGGGCGGCCGGCGTGGTCTCGCAGCTGCTCGCCGAGATGCTCGGCCTCGAGCCCGAGGCGCGCCACAATCGCCTCACGCTGACGCACCCGGTCTTGCCGGAGTGGCTGCCGTGGGTGGAGGTGCGCGGCCTGCGTTTCGGGCGCTCGCGCTTCGACATCCTGGTCACGCGCGGGCGCGCGGGCGCGGCGGTCGAGGTGCTCGACCGGCAGGGCGACGCGGAGCTGGTGGTGCGGGGCTAGCGGAGCCGCGCGCCGCCATCGTCGGAGCGCGGCGTCCGACGATGGCGGCGGCGGGTCAGATCAGGAGCAGCCGGTCGTGGTGCCGCAGGTGATGCACGTAACACGTGACTTCCAGCATGTCTCGCGTGTCCGCCTATGCGCGTCTCCACGTGATCCTAGCAGTCAAGGCAAGTGCCACTTGTGACCACATGGACGAGAACACACGGACAAATCACGGACAAGGCCAGCAGGCCCGGCAGGTGGCTAGGAAAGGGCGGCCCTCGGAGGGACAGGCCGTCACATTGGGTCATCGGAATCTCAGAACAGGGTTCGCTACTGCCTGAAACAGTGGAGGGGTAATGCCAGTTCTTGCTGACGATTTCCTCGCAAGTCGTGACCCTGAGTCCAGCTCGCTAAGCCTTCCAGACCGGCAGGACCCAGGGTTGCCTATGGTGAGATCTAGTCGAATCGCTCAAGGCCACTCTGAAGCCGCACGTGCGCTTGTGGAGGGCTCTCCCGCAGGCAGCGGCGAGCGCACCTGCTCCATCTGCGACAAGCCACTCAGGCGCCGCCAACAGGTCTGCTCGGGCAGGTGCCGAGCCGAGCTCAGCCGGCGCCGCCAAGCCGAGGCCCGTCAGGCCCGTGACGAGCAGGTCCGGACTCTCCTCCTCGCGGCCCTTACCCTGATGGGCGAGAACAAACAGCCGTGAGCGGAGGGCGAGGCTCCAGGGTGCTCATCGGCGCTGCCACAGTGGCAGATTCATTCCGGCGGGAAGGTAGGCAGGTTGCCGGCAAGCAGGTCGAGACCCCCCCGGGAGCCCGAACCGCGGAGGGCGAAGCTAGCGTGAGGTCAACGACCCCTCGGCCAACGGACAACCGGAACTCCACGCAGCAGCTCTTCACGGTCAGGGAGCTGGCGGATGCGCTGGGACTCGGCCCCCGAGCGGTCCGGGACTATATCGCCCGCGGCGAGCTGAACGGCCGCCTCATCCGAGGGCGGTGGAGGTTTGAGCGAAAGGACATTGAAGAGTTCCTCGCGATGCC
>DASZJM010000172.1:0-7541 GCA_035948165.1 Candidatus Methylomirabilota bacterium | reverse complement strand
CCCGGGGTGATCGTGAGCGCGATCTTCCACTCCTCGGCCGCGCGGCGCAGCTGGCCGTCGCGCTCGAGCGCCTCCGCCTGCTGGCGGTGACGCGCGGCGAGCGGATCGCGCGCGGTCGGGGCGGCGGCGGTCTTGGACTCCTCGGAGGGACCGGCCACCCCTGCGCAGCCGCCCAGCAGGAGCGCGAGCCCCGCCGCGGCGAGCCGCCAGCCGTGGGACCGCCTCACCGGAGGTTCTCCTCCTGGAAGACGTTCAGGTTCTTGACGAAGTCGTCCAGCGTCATCTCGGAGTAGATCTGGCTGCGATGGGCCGCGAGCGGGCGCACGAACGAGGCGTTGCCCTGACGGCGCACCGAGAAGGCGGCGATGTAGCCGTACTCCTTGACCTTGGGGAGGAGGCCTTCCTCCCACCGCCCGTAGGGATAGGCCAGGATCTGGCTGCGCCGCCCGAGGTTCTTGCTGAACGCCTCCTGCGGCTGCTCGAGCTCGACCTGCATCCGGCGCGCGTACTGGGCCTCGGTCTCGCCCTGGGCGCGGCGCAGGTCGGCGTGGGTCTTGGTGTGGGCCTGGACGTCGAAGCCGGCCGCGGTCATCTCCCGCAGGTCGTTCCAGGAGAGCGCGCCGCGGCCCGCGCCGACCCAGTCGGTATAGATGAAGAGGGTGGCGGTGAAACCCAGGTCCTTGAGGACCGGGTAGGCGTAGTCCTTGAACGAGTGGTATCCGTCGTCGAACGTGAGTACCACCGCCCGCTGGGGGAGCTGGCGGCCGAGCCGGGTGAACTCGATGAAATCGGCGAGGCTCACCACCCGGTAGCCGTTGGTCTTGAGGTACTGCATCTGCTCGCGGAAGGACGCGGCGGCCAGGACCAGGCGACCCTTCGCCTGCTCGGCGAGGTTGTGATAGGTGAGGATCGGCACGATCTGGTAGCCGCCCGGCGTGACCCCGGAGGGGTTCCACGGCCGCCGCGGGATCACCACCTCCTGGCCGGGCGAGAACGCCTGCTGCCCGGAGTAGTCCTCGATCATCCACGCGCGGTCGGCCGAGCCCAGGTGGCGCGCCGCGAGCGTGGCGGGGGTGTCGCCCGGCTGGGCGAAGGTGACGACGAAGTCCTCGGACTCGTAGGCGGCGGGCCGCGGGCCGGGCCGGGCGGGGGTCGGCGTGGCGGCGGGGCCCGGCGTGGGCGCCGCGGTGGCGCACGCGCCCAGCAGCAGGGCCATCCCGGCCACCACGCATGCTCGTCTCCAAACCGGGCCCAGGATCATCCCCATATCCTACGCGACCGGGCGGAGAACGGAATCAAACTACCGGGGCCAGGCGCAGCACCTCGTAGACCTCCACCTCCTCTTCCTTGCCCTTGACCCGGATGCGCCCGAGGGGCCGCGCGTCCACCAGGTCGCGTACCCGCTCGTAGGTGCGGTGGCTGATGAGGATCTGGCCGGGCTTGGCGTTCGACTCGAGGCGGGCGGCCAGGTTCACGCTGTCCCCGATGACGGTGTACTCCATGCGGTCCTCGGTGCCGACGGTGCCGGCCACCGCCTCGCCCGCGCTCACCCCGATGCCGACCGCGATGGACTCCTTGCCGTCGCGGGCGCGCCGCTCGTTCAGGCCCACGATCCCCTCCTGCATGGCGAGCGCGGTGCGGATGGCCCGGGCCGAGTGATCGGGATGGGCGAGCGGGGCGCCGAATACCGCCATCACCGCGTCGCCCAGGAACTTGTCGAGGGTGCCGTCGTGCTTGAACGTCGTCTCGATCATCAGGTTGTAGAAGTCGTTGAGCAGCAGCACCACGTCCTCCGGGCTCAGCCGCTCGGAGAGCGGGGTGAACCCGCGCACGTCGCAGAAGAGCACGGTGACCTCGCGCCGCTCCCCGGTGAGGGCCATGTTCTCCGGGTTCTTCAAGATCTCCTCGACCACCTCGCGGGCCACGTAGCGGGTGAACGCGCGCTTGATCATCTCCTTCTCGCGCAGGCTGCGGGCCATGCGATTGAAGGAGTCGGTCAGCACGCCCAGCTCGTCGCGGGAGGCCACCGGCAGCGCGATGTTGAAGTTGCCGGCCGCGATGGCCCCGGTGGCCTGCACGAGGCGGAAGATGGGGCGCGAGAGCACCGCGGCCAGGCCCACCGCCCCGCCGAGGCCGGCCAGGACCATCAACAGCGTGATCAAGAGTGCCTGGTTGCGCGCGCTGGCCAGCGCCGCGGTGATGGCCTCCTCGCTGAAGCCCAGGTAGAGCGCACCCACCGGCACCCCGCTGTAGACCAGGGGCACCGCGAAGTCGATGATGCGGCCCTGCGGGGTCTTGTAGATCTGCACCAGCAGCCGGTCCTGGAGGGGCTCGAGGCCCTTGGGCCGCTCGACCGTGCTCTTCACCGCCGCGCGCGGATCGGAGTGGGCGAGGACGCGCCCGTCGTGATCGGCCACGATGACGTAGGAGACGTCGGGATCCTTCATCGCGTCGGTCACCAGCACGCCCAGGGTCAGGTCGTCGCCGGTGAGCAGCGGGGTCTTGGCCCCCGCCGCGAAGTTCTCGGCCATGGTGAGGCCGCGCTTGGTCATCTCCGCGGTGAGGCTCTGCTGCTGCTGGCGCAGGAGGAAGAGGCCGACCAGGGCCACGGTCAGCACCACCAGCGCGGTGATGAGCAGGCTCAGCTTGATCTTGAGCGGCACCCGGATCGCGGTGGGCGGCGGCATCGCCCCCGCCGGCTCCGTCACGGCCGGGGCGGTGGAGCCGCTCACGGGAGATTCCGCACTCACGCCGGCCTACAGTCCATGGAGGGGGAAGATCCGCTCCTGGATCTCGCCCACCTGGCGGCGCGCGTACTCCTCGGCCCAGCGGCGCGTCTCCTCGGGAACGGTCTCGGGCGGATCGCTGAGAGTCGGCCGCGCGAGCCCCAGCCGCCGCATGTCCGGCTGGCTCTCCTCGGGCAGCGCGTCGGGCAGCTCCACGTCGTTCATGGCGGCCCACGCCGCGGTCCAGGCCCGGGCCACGTTGGCCAGGTCGTAGCCGCCGCCGCCCAGGGCGACGACCCGCGGGGCCAGGGGCAGGAGCCGGCGCACCGCGCGCGTGAAGCCTTGCACGGTGAGGCTCAGGTGGGTGAGCGGGTCGGTGCGGTGCGAGTCGATGCCGAGCTGGATCACCAGCGCGTCCGGCCGGAAGGCGGTCACCAGCGGGGGCACCACCGCCTCGAACGCGGGCTGGTAGACCGCGTCATCGGTGAGGGGCTGGAGCGGCAGGTTCACCGCGTAGCCGAGCCCGTCCCCCTCGCCCATCTCCACCACGAACCCGGTGCCGGGGAAGAGGCGATCGCCGCGCTCGTGGGTGGAGATCGTGAGCACCTGCGGATCGTCGTAGAACGCGAACTGCACGCCGTCGCCGTGGTGGGCGTCGATGTCCACGTAGGCGACGCGGAGCCCATTCGCGCGCAGCCGCATGATGGCGAGCACCGCGTCGTTGACGTAGCAGAAGCCGGAAGCGCGTCCCGGCATCGCATGGTGGAGGCCGCCCGCGAAGTGGAAGGCGCGATCGGCCTCGCCGCTCGCCACCAGCTGGGCCGCGAGCAACGAGCCGCCCGCGGCGAGCTGAGCCGCCTCCCACAGGCCGGAGAAGATCGGGTTGTCGCCCGGGCCGAGCCCGTAGCGCGCGGCGTGCGGCACCCAGTCGCCCGCACTCACCGCGCGCAGGATCTCGATGTACTCGCGGGTGTGGAAGCGGGCGATCTCCTCGAGGGCGGCCGCCTCCGGGGTCAGCACCTTGGCGCCCGGCAGCGCGGTGAGGCCGTAGGCCTCCATGAGCCGCCAGGTCAGGCCGAGGCGCTCCATCCGCAGCGGGTGCTCGCGCCCGTAGTCGAAGTGGCGCCACTCGTCGGAGTAGATGATCGCGGTGGTCGGCATGTCCGGCTCGTCGCGGTGACTCGGTCTCGCTCTTATCTTTGTATCCGCTCGGCTCGCCTGCGGCTGCGCCTCGCCAGGCCACTGCCGCGGGAACGCGTCCAGGGGCCGGATTTGCCACCCGACTTCTCGACGAGACAGAGGTCGGTGAGGACGATGCCCTTGTCGACCGCCTTCACCATGTCGTAGACGGTGAGGCCCGCCACCGCCGCCGCGGTGAGCGCCTCCATCTCCACCCCGGTCTTGTCCACCGTGCGCACGCGCGCGTGCACCGTGATCGTCGCGCGCCGCGAATCGAGCGCGAACTCGACGTCGACACCGGTGATGCGCAGCGGGTGGCAGAGCGGGATCAGCTCGGGCGTACGCTTGGCCGCCATGATGCCGGCGGTGCGCGCCACCCCGAGCACGTCGCCCTTGGCGAGCTGGCCCGCCCGCACCGCGGCCAGGGTGTCCGCCTTCATCTTGAGGGTGACGCGGGCCACCGCCTCCCGGACGGTCTCCGACTTGGCGGAGACGTCCACCATTCGCGCCTCACCGGCAGGGGTCAGGTGCGAGAGGCCGCGGAACCCGGGCACATCCCGCGGCGGGCACATCGGTCGGGTGCTGGACCCGACTCAGGCGTGTGTCGCGGCGCGCGCGTGCCGGAGCAGACTCTCCATCCGGTCCTTCGCGATGAGCTTGAGCTTCTTCAGCTCGCTCACACGCCACTGTTGGTCGGGGGAGAGGAAGCCGCGGCCGTTCAGGTCGCAGAGCTCGAGCTCGTATCGATGATGCTCTTCGCGGAGCTTGCGGAAATCGTGGTTCTCGGCGGTGAGGCGCTCGATGAACGCTTCCGTGTCGGGCATGCGGACCTCCTTGCGAGGCTGCTCCGGGCTTGCCAGGCTGTTCCGGCTCCTCAGGGTCCCGTCCCTGCCAGCGTCGGTATCCGGTTTATACTCCCCGGCTCTTTCGGCTGTCAAGGCTTGGCGTGGCGCAGGAGGTGGGCCGCGGTAGCCTTGAAATGAGCGGTCACCGGGCGGCCCGGCTCGAGGCCCAGCTCCCCCACCGAGCGCTGCGTCACGAGGGCCACCAGGGGGAAGCCGCAGTCAATCGTCACGCGGACATGCGCTCCGCTCTGGGCCAATCGCACGATCCGGCCGTCGAGATGATTCCGGGCGCTCGACCCGCTGCCGGCCGGACGCGCGGTCAGGGTCACGTCCTCCGGCCGCACGCAGAGGCGCACCCACTCCCCGACCTCGGCGCCCTGCGCCACCTCGATGGTCTGCGGGCCCGCCTCGAGGATCGCGACCCCGCCCGTCACCGCCCGGACCCGGCACGCCAGCAGGGTCTCGACCCCGACGAAGCGGGCCACGTCCTCGGAGACCGGGGCGCGGAAGACCTGGCCGGCCTGGTCCACCTGGAGGAGCCGCCCCCCGAGCACCACCGCCACCCGGTCCCCCAGGGCCTGGGCCTCCCCGCGCTCGTGGGTGACCAGGACCGCGGTGGTCCGCCGGCACTGGAGGATCCGCCCCAGGTCCTCGATCAGCCCCTCCCTCGTCGGCTGATCGAGGGCCGAGAACGGCTCGTCGAGCAGCAGCAGCTCGGGCTCGAGCACGAGGGCGCGGGCCAGCGCGGCGCGCTGCGCCTCGCCGCCCGAGAGGGTACGGGCCTGGCGGGAGGCCAGGTGCGCGATGCCGAGCTGCTCGAGCCACTCGGTCACCCGGGGCGCGGTGTGCGCGGCGGCCACCCCGCGGAAGCGGAGCCCGAGGGCCACGTTGTCCCGCACGGTGGCGTCGGTGAGGAGCGGATCCTGGAAGACACTCGCCATGCGCCGGCGGACGGCGAGGCCGTCATCGGCGGACACGCGCTCGCCCTGGAAGCGCACGCTGCCTGCGGTGGGCGTCTCGAGCAGGCCTATCACCCGGAGGAGGGTGGACTTGCCGGCCCCGTTCGGGCCGATCACCGCGAGGACCTGCCCCGCGTCCACCGCCAGCTCCCTGACGTCGAGGATCTCGCGTCCGCCGCGGGCGACCCGGATGCCGTGCAGCGCGACGACCGGCGGCGCCATCAGGCGGAGGGCAGCACGTGGATCGCGCCGCGGTGCAGCGAGAACCGCCAGTGCCGGTCGCGGTCGATCTCGAGGATCTCGTAGACGAGGCGCGGCACCTCCAGCTCCAGATCGTAGTCGCCCTGGGCGGGGGCGCCCGGCTCGTCGAGCCGCAGGAAGAGCGTCCACGAGGTGCCGAGGTCCACCTCGCGCACCACGGTGCCAGACATGAGGTTCATGTGGTGGGTGCCGTCGACCTGCTCGCGGTCCTTGCGGATCAGGCGCACGTACTCGGGTCGGATGAAGAACGCGAGCGGGCTGTCCGACGCGGGCAGGTACGAGCGCGTCGGGGAGTTGACCGCCTCGAGCACCTGCCCGCGCCAGCGGAACTGGATGCGGTCGGCGGTGGCCTTCAGGGTGACCCCCTGCAGCACGTTCCGGATCCCCATGATGCGGGCCACGCTGCGGGACGACGGCTGCCACAGGAGCTCGGCGCGCGGCGCAGCCTGGATGACGCGGCCCTCCTCGTAAACCACGATGCGGTCGCCCAGCCGGTAGGCCTCGGTGAGATCGTGGGTGACCAGCACCGCCGCGATGCCCCAGCCGGTGAGGACCTCGCGCAGGTCGTCTCGGAGCGCGTGGCGTAGTGGCAGGTCGAGGGCGGAGAGCGGCTCGTCGAGCAGGAGCAGCGCGGGGTCGGTGGCCAGCGCGCGGCCGAGGGCCACGCGCTGGCGCTGGCCGCCCGACAGCTCGCGCGGCCGGCGCTCGGCCAGGGCCTCGAGGCCGAGGCGCGCCAGCACCTCGTCCTCCCGGCGCCGCCGCTCGATTCGGCCGCGCTCGCGCAGGCCGAAGCCCACGTTGTCGCGAACGCTCAGGTGGGGAAAGAGCGCGTAGCCCTGGAAGACGTAGCCGACATGCCGCCGCTGGGGCGCCACGTCGATGCCGGCCACCGAGTCGAAGAGCACCTGGCCGTCGACCACGATCCGGCCCGCGTCCGGGCGCACGAGGCCGGCCAGGCACTGGAGCGTGAGGGTCTTACCCGCGCCGGACGGGCCGAAGAGGGCGGCGACGCCGTCGCCCGCGCTCCACTCGACGTCGAGGGTGAAGCCGGGCAGCGACCTGCGGACCGCGACCTCGAGCCGGCTCGTCACGCGGCCCGCGCCCCCAGGCGATTGGCCGCGATCAGCACGAGGCAGGAGAGCGCGGTGAGCACCGCCACCAGCGCGAGGGCCTCTGCGCTCTCCCCGGTCTGCACCGCGGTGTAGATCGAGAGCGGCACGGTCGCGGTGCGGCCGGGAATGTTGCCGGCCAGCATCAGGGTGGCGCCGAACTCGCCGAGGGCGCGCGCGAAGGCCAGCACCAGCCCGGCCAGGATGCCGTTGCGCGCCAGCGGCAGCGTCACCTCGAGCACGGTGCGTAGCTCGGAGCGGCCGAGGGTGTAGGCGGCACGCTCGAGATCACGGTCGACCGACTCGATGGCCGCGCGGACCGTGCGGACCAGCAGCGGCAGCGCCATCACGGTGGCCGCGATCACCGCCGCGTACCAGGTGAACGCCACCGTCCAGCCGGTCAGCTGGTAGAGCGGAGCGCCCAGCACGCCGCGCCGGCCGAGCAGCACGATCAGGTAGTAG
>DASZJM010000171.1:0-3162 GCA_035948165.1 Candidatus Methylomirabilota bacterium | reverse complement strand
CGCAGCGAGTATCTCGCCCTCGGCTACTGGAACCGCCCGGAGCTGACCGAGCGGGCCTTCGAGACCGACGCGGGCGGCGGGCGGGTCTACCGGACCGGCGATCTGGGCCGGCTCCGGGCCGACGGCGGTCTCGAGCACCTGGGCCGCAAGGACTCGCGCGCCAAGATCCGGGGCATCACCGTGTCCCTCGCCGAGGTGGAGGCGACGCTCGCCGGCCTGCCGTGCATCCGCGAGGCCGCGGTGATCGCCCGCACCGACGCCCACGACGAGACTCGGCTCGTCGCCTACTACGTTCCCGTCGCGGGCTCCGACTTGAGCGTGAGCGAGCTGCGGCGACAGCTCGCGGAGCGGCTCCCGCCGCACATGATCCCCTCGTGGTACGGACGGCTGGAGGGGCTGCCGCTCAACCAGAACCTGAAAGTGGATCGCAAGGCCCTGCCCGCACCGGGCCGGGCCCGGCCCTCGCTCGACCAGATCTATGCGCCGCCAGAGGATCCGACCCAGTCCGAGCTGGTCCGCATCTGGGAGGAGCTGCTCGAGGTGGAGCCCGTCGGGATCCGGGACGACTTCTTCGATCTCGGGGGCGATTCGCTCCTCGCGACGGCCATGATGGCCGCCATCGAGGAGGCGATGGGCGTGGAGGCGTCCCCCGCCGTCCTGCTCTCGGGATCCACCATCGAGCACGTGGCCGCGAGCCTCGCGCGGCCGGCCAGGGCGACGGCGGAGGTCGCCCCCGTCCAGACCGGGGGCGCGAAGGTGCCGCTCTACTTCCTGCACGGTGACTACCTCGGTGGTGGTCTCTACTGCCGGAAGATCGCCCGAGCGCTCGGGCCGGAGCAGCCGGTCTTCGCGCTGACGCCGTGCGGCCTCGACGGCGAGCCCGCTCCCTCCACGATCGAGGAGATGGCCACCCGTCACCTCCGGGCGCTTCGCCGGCACCGGCCCCGCGGGCCGTATCGCCTGGCCGGCAACTGCAACGGCGGGCTGATCGCGCTGGAGATGGCGCGGCGGCTCGCCGAGGCGGGCGAGACGGTCGAGCCGCTGCTCGTGATCCGCACCTCCGCCGCCAACGTGCGCTTCACCGGGGCGCGGCGGCTGATCGAGCGTGCCGGGCGCCGGCTCCGCCTGCGCGAGGCCACGCAGCGGAGCCTCGTGCGACGGTGGCGGTGGTTCGTCGGGGCGTGGAGCGCGGCAACCCCGTCCGGGCGGGTCGCCCTGGTCGCGGGGAAGGTGGCCCGGCTGCTGCGACGGCCCCCCGACGAGGCGGCGCCACCGCGGTCCGCGCCGTCCGCGCCCAGCGACCGGGATACCCTGATCGCCACCTTCAGCGACGCCGCCGCCGACTACGTGCCCCTTGCGTATCCGGGGAGCGTGGTGCTGTTCTGGCCCGCGGAGGAGCCGGAGTCGGCCGCCGAGACCTTGCGCTGGTGGCGGCGGATCTCACCCCGGGCGGAGGTCGAGACGATTCCGGGCGACCACCTCACGTCGATCACCGTCCACGGGCAGGCCTTCGCCCGGCGGGTGGCCGCGCGGCTCGACGGCCGACTCGCCTAGCGCGCGAGCGCCGGCCGCGAGATCTCGACGGGCCGCGCGCCGGTCGTGTAACATCCGGGGCGCTTCACATCCGCACCGCATTCCGAGAGGAGACCTGACGTGACCACGCCGAACGAAGCCCCCCGGGTGCGCCCGCGCCTCGTCGTCGCGCGGTGGATGATGGCGGTCGCGCTCGTGCTCGCGATGTCCGCGTGCGCTCCCACCAAGGTCCGCCCGGTGAGCAGCTACGTGGGCGGCGACACCCTCCCGCGGCCCGATCGCGTGCTCGTCTACGACTTCGCGATCTCGCCGGAGCAGGTGAGCCTCAACCGCGGCCTGTTCTCGCGGCTCGGCCGCGACGTGTCGAGCGCGTCGGTCACCGACGAGGAGCTCGCGATCGGCCGCGAGGTCGCGGACGGGTTCGCGAACGAGCTGGTCAAGCGCATCCAGCTCCTCGGGCTGCCTGCCGAGCGCGCGGACCCCACCCAGGTCGCCCCGCCGGGCACGCTGGCCATCACCGGGCAGTTCCTCTCGATCGACGAGGGCAACCGGATGCGGCGGACGCTGATCGGGTTCGGGGCGGGCCAGAGCGAGGTCAAGGCGCTCGCCCAGGTCGCGCTGCAGACCGCGCACGGCCCGCTCCTGGCCGAGGAGTTCGAGACGAAGGCGGAGAGCGCGCGCACCCCCGGCGTCGGCCCGATGGTCGGGCCCGGTGTCGCGGTCCGCGGCGCGGCGGGTGTCGCCTCGAGCGTGGCGGTCAGCGGCGGGGTGCACGCGCTGGCCGAGCACCGCACTGAGGTCGAGGCGGACGCCCGGCGCATCGCCGACGAGCTCGGCAAGCAGCTCGGCCGTTTCTTCGTCCGCCACGGCTGGATCACCGCGCGCGAGGCGCGGTGACCGGGGCCGCGACGGGCTAAAGCCTCGGGCCCGGCGCGATCCGGCCGCGGGTCAGGCGGTGGGGGGCGGCCAGGGGATCTTCATGGCGTCCAGGCGGCGCAGGCGGTCCTGGCCGAGCGTGCGATCCCACGTGTCGGCGAGCGCCTCCGGCGTCCACGCCCCCGCCGCGCTCGCGGTCCGCAGCGGCGCGGGGTGCGAGTACACGGTCACCTCGCCACCGCGCACCCCGACCACCTGACCGGTGATGTGGGCCGCGCGGTCGCTGGCCAGGAAGGTCGCGACCGGCGCGATCGCCTCCGGCGGCGTGGCGGTGGCGGCGCCGCGCCGCTCGCCGGGCAGGCGCTGGGTCATCCGGGTGTCCGCGGTGGGCGAGATCGCGTTGCAGCGCACGCCGTACTTCGCCATCGCCAGCGCGGTGGAGCGCGTGAGGCCGACGATGCCCTCCTTGGCCGCCGAGTAGTTGGGCTGGCCCGGGCTGCCCTCGAGCCCGGCGGTGGAGGTGAAGGTGATGATGCTGCCCGCGCGGCGCTCGCGCATGTGGCGAGTGGCCGGCTGCATCACCGTGAAGTGCCCCTTGAGATGTACCGCGATGACCGCGTCCCAGTCCTCCTCGCTCATGTTGAAGATCATGCGCTCGCGCAGGATGCCCGCGCAGCACACCAGCACGTGGAGGTCGCCGAACTCCTTGAGGGCCAGATCCACCACCGCGCGGCCGCCCGCCATGGTGGCCAC